>NZ_JAGPXQ010000010.1:0-170869 GCF_018070435.1 Micromonospora sp. C51
GGCGGCGCCCCCCCCCCCCCCCCCCCACGCCGGGTACCGCCGAGCTCAGCCGCCGAGAGTGGCCAGTTCCGAGACGACGACGTTGGTCAGGGCCCGCCCGTCCCGGCGGACCTGGCGGAGATACCACTTCTGGATCGGTGCGTGGGTGGACTTCGCGAACTGCCAGGGCCCACGAGGGCTGTTGAGCTGCCCGAGACCGGCGATCGCGGCATTGATCTGCTGCGGGGTGGGGTTCGTGCCCGCCGCGGCGATCGCCCGGTCCAGCACGGCCGCCGCGTCGTACGACGCCATCACGATCGACGTGGGTACCCGGCCCGGGTAGGCCGCGTTCCAGGCGGCGACGAATTCCCGGTTGGCCGCGTTGTCGAGGTCGGGTGAATAGTTCAACCCGTTGTAGATGCCCTCCGCCGCGTCGCCCTGCTCGACCAGGCTCGCCGGCTCCGTGACGAAACCCGCCGCGTAGAGCGGCAGGTCGGCGACGGGGGATTCGGCGTACTGCTTGACGAAGGTGATGGCGTTCTGCGCGTCGAAGAAGCAGTAGACCGCGTCGGCGCCGGACTCGGCGATCTCGTCCAGGTACGGCCCGAAGTCCTCGGTGACCGGGAACGGGCTGAAGACGGCTTTGCCGCCCGGGTTGGCCAGTCGGCCACCGAGGTCGGTGAAAGTGTCGACGAATCCGCGCAGCTCGTCCCGACCGCTCTGGAAGTCCGGCCCGATGGCGTAGACCCGGCCCTGCCCCACCTCCTGCTTGACGAACGGTGCCATGGCCACCCCGGGCTCGACGGAGATCAGGTTGGTGTGCCAGATGTACGTCACGTCGGTCAGCGCCGGCCGCCCCAGCGCACCGACAAGCGGAACCTTGTGCTCGTCGATCAGCGGAAGGATGGCGGCGACGCTACCGCCGTTGATGATGCCGGTGATCGCCGAGACCCGGTCCTGCTCCAGCAGCTTCGTGGCGGATTCGACGGTCACGTCGCGTTCGTATCCCTCGTCGGCGACGATCAGCTCGGCCGGGTGACCGCCCAACTGCCCGCCACGCATGTCGAGGTAGAGCTGGAAGCCGTCGCGCAACTCGGAGCCCGGGGCCTCAAGCGACCCGGCCAGGGCGGTGATCATTCCGATCTTGATGGTCTGCCGCTCCGGCTCCGACCCGCCGTCACAGCCGGCGGTGACGGCGACCAGCACGCCGGTCAGCAGGGCTGCGCCGAGCCGTCGGGCGGCCGCGACACGTCGGGTGGGGTGGCTGGCGTTCACAGCATCCCCAGCAACTGGGAACGCACCGCCGGGGTCAGCACCTCGCCCATCCGGTTCGCCAGGTCGGTCATCTCGTACGAGACCTGGCCCACGTCGCAGACCGGGGACGCCAGCACGAGCAGCGAGGCCCCGTCGCTGAACGACATGCAGAACATGAAGCCGCCGTCCATCTGGGTCACGTTCGAGATCACCGTTCCGGCCTGGAAGAACCGGGCGGCACCGACCAGCAGGGCGATCAGACCACTGCCGGTGGCGGCGAGCTGATCCGCCCGATCGCGGGGCAGGCCGTGATTGTGTGCCAGGACCAGCCCGTCGGTGGAGATGGCCAGGGCATGACTGACCTCAGGAGTACGGCTCACGAAGTTCTGCAACAGCCAGCTCAGGTCGTTCGGGCTTGTCACGACGTCACTCCAGATCGGGGAGGGGTGGACAGTCAGCGTCAGAAGGAGTTGGGGGACCGGCGTCCGGCGACGCCCTTGGCGTAGGCCGACATGGCCGCCGCCACGGTTGCCGGATCCAGCTTCCGCTGCGGGTCCGCGCTCGGTTGCGGTGTATCGGGCACCAGATGGGGCTGCGGCACCCGGCGTGGCAACCCGACCTGGGTGGACGGCGCTGGCTTGGCGGTCGCCCATTTCTCACCGGCATCGACCGGCCAGATGACGGCCACCGAGTCGCCGTCGAGGGCGGTCTTGAACCAGCCGTTCACCGTCGGTCCGGCCGGCAGCCCCACCGCGGGTTGCGGCTGAGCTGCTGGCTGGAACAGCGGTGCGGGTACGGGAGGCGCGGCGACCGAGCTGGGTGGCGCCGGCGTGCTCGCGCGTACCGCGCCGGCACCGACCGGGACCCGCCCGGCATTCGGCACGGGGTTGCCGGAGCCGGCCACGGGGAGGCTGGCGCGGGTTCCGGAGGTCATGGCCGGACGGCCTCCGGTGGCGGAGGGTCGGACCCGGCCCAGCTCGGACTCCACCGGTTGCGGCTGCTGCACCGGCCGGCGTACGACGATCGATGCCGGCAGCGTGATCTCTGCCACCGTTCCGCCCGTCGGCCCGGGGCGCAGCTCGACCCGGACGGCGTGCCGGGCGGCGAGCCGGGCCACCACGGTCAGGCCCATGGCCCGCACGCCCGACACGTCGATCGACGACGGGTTGGCGAGCGCCATGTTCAGTTGCTCGCACCGCTGGGTGGAGAGCCCGACGCCCTGGTCCACCACCTGCACGATCGCCCGATCGGAGAGGGCGTGGCCGGTGACCAGCACCTCGGCCTCCGGCGGGGAGTACCCGGTCGCGTTGTCCAGCAGTTCGGCGACCAGGTGCACGATCTCGTCGACCGCCGTACCGGCGATCGCCAGCTCCTTGTCCACGGTGCCGATCCGGACCCGGGTGTAGTGCTCGATCTGGGACAGCGCGGCCTGGATCACGTGGTCGAGCGGAACCGGCTCCTGGCGTACCCGGGAGATGCCGGAACCACCGAGCACCAGCAGGCTCTGGTTGATCCGGGCCATCCGGGTCGCGAGGTGGTCCAGTTGGTACAGCTGCTGGAGACGTTCGGGGTCGGCCTCGTCGCGCTCCACCTCGTCGACCTGGGCGAGCATCGCGTCCACCAGCCGCTGCTCACGTCGAGAGAGATGGACGAAGATCTCCGCGACGTTGGCCCGCATCACCGCCTGTTCGCCCGCGATCCGGACCGCTTCCCGGTGCAGTGCCCGGGTCGCGGTGGCCACTTCGGCGATCTCGTCGGAACCGGTGATCCGGAATTCCGAAACGGAGCGGTCCGCCACCTCGTTGGGTTGCACGCTACCGGGAGGCGCAGCGGTGAGCTCCCGGACGACGGCCGGTAGCCGGTCGTACGCCACCTTGGTCACCGTGTTGCGCAGCGACCGCAGCCGCCGGGTGATCCGCCGCGCCACCACACCGGTCAGTACGGCGGTGAGCACCAGGACCAGGAAGATGCCGACACCCTGTAGCAACGCGTTACGCAGCAGTTGCCCGCGCTCGGTCGACACCCGGTCGGCGACGGCGGCATCCAGGTCGCTCTGGATCCGGAACATCTGGCTGACCCAACCGTCGGTGGCCTCGACCCAGGCGTCCGGGTCGACGGCGAGCCGTCCGCCGGGCAGCGTCCGGCCCACCTGGTCCTGAAGCCGTTGTGCGGCGACGACCTGGGGATCGGTACCGATCTGCTCCCAGCTGGCCGCCCACCCCGGTTCGGCGAGGGCCAGGAAGGCGTTGGTGGCCTCGGCGTATCGGGCCTGGGCACCGACGATCTCCTGCTGTCCGGCCGGGGTCAGCTCGCCCCCGGCGAGGCTGCGCAGCACGATGACCTGAAGCTGACCGATCGCTTCGCCCGCCTCCGAGACCGCCACCGCGGCCCGGACGTCGTCGGCGATGTTCGTCGAGGTGTCGGTGGCCACGGAAGCGCGGAAGGTCAGCAGGTCCGCGACGAGAATGCGGTAGCTGAAAGCGATCGCGGACAGGGTGGCGCGAGGGCTCGATCGGACCTGCTCGCGTACCGAGCCGAGTGCCGCGAGGCCGGCGTCGATCCGTTGCAGGGCGGAGTTTCCGGTCGACACCTCGTCTCTGCGTTGTTGGAACTCGGCGATCTCGGCGTCGGTCCGGGCGACCTGGTCGTCGAAGGCGGCGCTGGCAGCCTGGCTCTGGGTGGTCACCTCGACCGCGGCGATCACCCGCTCGGCCTGTAGCGCACGGGCGAGCGCGCCGGCCTGGGTGGAGAGTGTGACGACGTCGTGCACGGTGCCCGCGTTGAGCACCTGCCGGACCGTACCCTCAAGGGCCAGGCCGGCGAAGGCCACGACTGCGATCAGTGGTACGGCGACCAGCAGCCGTAGCAGTCGGACGATGCTGCCCCGCGCCAGCCATCCCCGGCGCGCTTCGGCATGGGTACGCACTGCGGCTGCCGCTGTAGCACGTGTCACCGGCGTACTCCGCCCCCTAGCCTCATCGACGTTGATCTCAGCAGAAACCGACGTACCCGTCGGTTACATGGTGGAGGGTGGGCGTGCCTGCCCACGTCAGAGCGCCATTCCTACCACGATGTATCGGTTCACCTCTAGATCCCTACTCGCCCGCTCGTGGGTTGACTGACGTCTCGGACATGAACCGGAAGCACGACAGCGAAACTTGTCCAACCAGTCGTGGTCAATGAATGACGGAAAGGGCGAGGTCCAACCTGGCTCGATCTTGTTATGTGTCATTAATACCCCCGAGGGGTATATGGTGGTGTCGGGAGGCGATGACATGTCCCACGGCGATACCCAGCACCACCCGAAGCGGCACGGGCACGGCGGGCACGACAAGCACGCCGGGCACGATCCCGCGGCGTTCCGCCGCAAGTTCTGGCTGAGCCTGGCACTGACCCTGCCGATCGTGGCCACCAGTCACATGGTGATGGACTGGCTCGGCTACGAACTGGACTTTCCCGGGATCGGCCTGGTGGGGCCGGTGCTCGGCACAGTGGTCTTCGGCTACGGCGGCTGGCCGTTTCTTCAGGGCGCGGTGCGCGAGATCCGGGACCGGGCGCCGGGCATGATGCTGCTGATCGCGATGGCGATCACGGTTGCCTACGTGGCATCGCTGGCCACCTCGTTCGGCGCCTTCGACCTGGACTTCTGGTGGGAACTCGCGGCACTGGTGACGATCATGCTGCTCGGCCACTGGCAGGAGATGAAGGCGATCGGCCAGGCCCGGGGCACCCTGTCGGCGCTTGCCGCGCTGCTGCCGGACGATGCCGAGCGACTCGACGCGGACGGAGCGCCGCACCGGGTGACGGTGGCCGACCTGAGCGTCGGCGATGTGGTCCTGGTCCGTCCGGGCGCCCGGGTTCCGGCGGACGGCACCGTGGTGGACGGTAGCGCCGAGATGGACGAGTCGATGATCACGGGCGAGTCGCGCCCGGTGGCCCGCTCCACCGGCGACCGGGTGGTGGCCGGCACGGTGGCAACCGACGCGGCGCTGCGGATCAGGATCGAGGCGGTCGGGGACGACACCGCGCTGGCCGGCATCCAGCGGCTGGTGAGCGAGGCCCAGCAGTCCAGCGGCCGGGCGCAGGTGCTGGCCGACCGGTTCGCCGCCTGGCTGTTCTACATCGCCACCGCGACCGCCGTGCTGACCCTCGTGGTCTGGTCGCTGCTGGGCACTGTGGACGAGGCGGTGGTGCGGACGGTGACGGTGCTGGTCATCGCCTGCCCACACGCGCTCGGACTGGCCATCCCGCTGGTCATCGCGCTGTCCACCGCAGTGGCCGCCAAGGGCGGCATCCTGATCAAGGACCGACTGGCCCTGGAGCGGATGCGCACCGTCGACACGGTGCTGTTCGACAAGACCGGCACGTTGACCCGGGGCGAGCACGTCCTGACCGACGTCGCCGCCGGCACCGGCACGACCGAGCAGGATGTCCTCGCCATCGCGGCGGCGGTGGAGGCCGACAGCGAGCACCCCCTCGCCCGGGCGATCGTGACCGCCGCCGCCGACCGGAGCGACAAGCGGGCGGCGTCCGGATTCCACTCGATGACCGGTCGCGGGGTACGCGCCGAGGTGGACGGGGTGACCTATGCCGTCGGCGGTCCGGCGTTGTTGCGGGAGCTCGACGTCACCGTGCCGGGCGACCTCGATGAGCACCGGCAGGACTGGTCGCGTCATGGCGCGGCGGTGCTCTACCTGCTGCGGCTCAGCGACGGCGGTGCCGTCGTCCTCGGCGCCCTCGCGTTGGCCGACCAGGTTCGGCCGGAGGCCCGGCAGGCCGTCGCCGACCTACGGAGCCAGGGCATCCGCAAGATCATGATGATCACCGGGGATGCCCGTCCGGTCGCCGAGGCGGTCGCCGCCGACCTCGGATTCCGCGCCGGTGAGGACGAGGTCTTCGCCGAGGTGCTACCGGCGGAGAAGGACGACACCGTGACCGGGTTGCAGCAGCGTGGACTGCGGGTGGCCATGGTGGGCGACGGGGTGAACGACGCACCCGCCCTGGCCCGCGCGAACGTCGGCATCGCGATCGGCGCCGGCACCGACGTGGCCATCGAGTCCGCCGGGGTAGTGCTCGCCTCCTCCGACCCGCGCGGTGTGAGCGGCGTGATCCGATTGTCTCGGGCCGCGTACCGGAAAATGCTCCAGAACCTGGCCTGGGCCGCCGGCTACAACGTGGTCGCGCTGCCACTCGCCGCCGGGGTCCTGGCCTGGGCCGGTGTGGCGCTGAGCCCGGCGGTCGCCGCCGTGCTGATGTCGGCCTCCACCATCGTGGTCGCACTCAACGCCCAACTGCTGCGCCGCGTAGAGCTGCGGCCACCGGATTGAACACCCGTCAGGGCAGCTTCGTACAAGACCCCGGCACGCCTGCGGGCCCAGACTCGGCGGCATGGAAACCGTCACCGAGCCCGTACGATTTGACACCAAGATCGCAGTCCTGCTCCGCGACGACCTGCCGACCTGGCAGCGACTCAACATGACCGCGTTCCTGGTCAGCGGCATCGGTCAGGCCGCGCCCGAGGTGATCGGTCAGCCGTACGCCGACGCCGACGAGACGCCCTACCTCCCCATGTTCCGGCAGCCGGTGCTGGTGTTCGCCGGCACGAAGGAAACGGTGACCGCCGCCCACCAGCGCGCCGTGGCCCGTGGGCTACCGCTGGCCGTCTTCACCTCGGACCTGTTCCGGACCGGCAACGACCGGGACAACCGGACGGCGGTACGCGCCGTCGGCCGCGACCACCTCGACCTCACCGGGCTGGCCGTGTACGGCCCGAAGAACGCCGTGGACAAGATCCTCAAAGGGGCTCGGATGCACCCCTGAACCGGCGGTGACGGGTGTACTGGCCGGGATTGAAGCCGAGGATCCGCTTGAAGTGCCGGCTCAGGTGTGACTGGTCGTGGAAGCCGGCCGTGGCGGCTGCCTCCCGGGCCGGTACGCCCTCGCGCAGCAGTCGTCGAGCCAGATCCACCCGCCGGGAGATCAGATACTGGTGCGGGCCGATACCGAAGGCCGCGGAGAAGGCCCGCACGAGGTGGGTCGGGTGAGCATGCACCAGACCAGCGGCCTCCGCCAGGGTGAGTCCCACCACGAAGCGCTCGTCGAGCAGGTCACGTAGCCGCCGGGCGATCCGTGGATCCCGCAGCGATGGGACCACGGGCGTAGGGCTGGCCAGTCGCGCCCGCAGCCGCTCGACAACGAGTGCGAGATGCACCTCGGCGGCGAACTCGTCACCCGGCTCGGTCAGCCGTGCGTGCAGCAGATCGATCCGCCGCCGCAGGGCTGCGTCGTCGAAGGTCGGTCGGTCCACCGCCCGACCGGCCAGGCGTTCGTCGAGCTGCCCGGCGTCGAGATAGAGCACCCGTTTGCGGAACCCCTGCGCGGTGACGGGGGAGCCGTTGTGCGGCACGTTCGGCGGCAACAGCGTGACGACCTGCCGGAACGCGCCGTGCTCGTGGCGATCCAGGTCGTACCGGACAACTCCCTCGTCGACCACGAGCAGCGCCCAGCTGTCATGGGTGTGCATCGGGTAGGCGTGGTCGGTGAACCGTGCGTGCAGCACCTCCGTGATCCCGCTGACCGCGGGGGACCAGACCTGTACCTGCTGTCGCCGGGACACGGCGGAACTGTAACCGCTCGGCCAGCGGCCACCACCAGAGCGCACGTGACCAGGGCTACTGCGGCGGGCGGAACTTCCGGGCGGCCCCGGCCGACCAACCTCATGACATCGATCTTCGAGGGGAATTCCATGCCCAGCCTCCTGCCCCGTCGGGCCCTGCGCCCAGCGGTCCTGTTCACCGGGGCCGCACTCATCGTCTCCCTGGCCGCCTGCGGACCGTCCGGGGAGTCGTCGACCACCCCCACGCCGTCCGCCACGGCCACCGCGGCCACCGTCGAGGCCGGCGTGCTGGGCGTACGCGATCCGTGGGTGAAGGCCGCCGACGAGGGGATGACGGCAGCCTTCGCCACGTTTGTCAACGACAGCGACACCGACGTCACGATCACCGGTGCCGCCACCGACCTGTCGCCGATGGAGCTGCACGAGATGGCCATGGCGGACGGCAAGATGGTGATGCGGGCCAAGCAGGGCGGCGTGGTGATCAAGGCGAAGAGCGAGTACAAGCTGGAACCGGGCGGCGACCACCTGATGCTGATGGACCTCGCCAAGCCGGTACGGGCCGGTGACGAGCTGTCCTTCACCCTCACCTTCGCCGACGGGCGCAGCCAGACGTTCCGCGCGGTGGTCAAGCCGTTCACCGGGGCGCAGGAGAGCTACGCGCCCGGGCACGGGGAGCCGATGCCGGACATGCCGACGAGCCACAGCCCGGCACCGTGAGGCCCACCAGCCGCCCGGTGAGCCGGCGTGGCCTGCTCACCGGCGGCGCCCTGGCCGCCGGTGGCACGCTTGCCGGCGCTGCCGCGGTGGCCAGCACCCGCACCGAGCCAGCGGAGCGCCCGCCGGAGCGGACACCGGTGGCGGGCGTCGGCGAGGCGGTCGAAGCGTTCCACGGCAATCGGCAGGCCGGAGTCGTCAACGAACCGCAGGCGCACGCCGCGTTCGTCGCCTTCACCCTGCGCCCCGGCACCGACCGGGCCGACCTCGGGCGACTGCTGCGGCTGCTCTCCGACGACGCCGCCCGGCTCACCCAGGGCCGACCCGCACTCGCCGACACCGAACCCGAGCTGGGGCTGCTGCCGGCCCGGCTGACCGTCACGTTCGGTTTCGGCCCGGGGTTGTACGCCGCCGCCGGTCTCGACGACCGCCGCCCGCCTTCCGTGGTCGAGCTGCCCGCGTTCCGCATCGACCGGCTGCAACCCCGCTGGTCCGGCGGGGATCTGCTGGTGCAGATCTGCGCCGACGACCCGCTCACCGTGGCACACGCGCAGCGGGTCCTGGTCAAGGACAGTCGACCCTTCGCCACCGTGCGCTGGGTGCAGCAGGGTTTCCGGCGGGCGGCCGGCGCGGAGCCGGGCCGGACCCAACGCAACCTCTTCGGCCAACTCGACGGCACCGCCAACCCGAAGCCCGGCGCACCGGTGGAGACCGCGGTCTGGGTCACCGACGGGCCGGACTGGCTGCGGGACAGCACCACCCTGGTGGTGCGGAGGATCAGCATGAACCTGGAGACCTGGGACCTGCTCGGTCGCACCGACCGGGAACTGGCCGTGGGGCGGCGGCTGGACACCGGCGCCCCGCTGACCGGCACACGCGAACACGACGAGCCCGACTTCGCCGCCCTCGGCCCGGACGGGCTGACGGTCATCCCGGACTTCTCGCACCTCACCCGGGCGCACGTCACCGACGACCGGTTCCGGATCCTGCGCCGTCCCTACAACTACGACGGCGTACCCGCAGCCGACGGCACCGCGGACAGTGGGCTCATCTTCGCGGCGTACCAGGCCGACATCGCCACCCAGTTCCTGCCCATCCAGCGGCGGCTCGCCGAGCGGGATCTGCTCAACGAGTGGACCACCCCGATCGGCTCCGCCGTCTTCGCCGTCCCGCCCGGCTGCCCGGAAGGTGGTTGGGTCGGTCAGCAACTGCTCGACTGACGAGGAGAATGACCGTCATGTCTCGCCACCTGCGCCGGCCGCTCGCCGCCGCCCTAGCCGCAACGCTGGCCGCCACCGCCCTGCTGATCGGGCCGGTTGCCCCGGCGTACGCCCACAACGTGCTGCGCAAGGCCACTCCTGCGCAGGACGCCAAGCTGAAGAAGGCACCGACCCGGATCACCCTGGAGTTCCTCCAGAAGCTGAACCCGTCGTTCACCACCATCACCCTCAGCGACGCGGACAAGCAGCAGGTGGCCACCGGCGAGCCGGAGGTCAGCGGCACCAAGGGCACCGTCACCGTCGAGCCGCCGCTGGCCAACGGCGTCTACACCGTCGCGTACCGGGTGGTCTCCACCGACGGGCACCCGGTGCAGGGGTCGTACAAGTTCACCGTCGCCGACCCGACGGCCACCGCCGAACCGAGCCCCAGCCCTGCGGCGAGCGAGCCGACGGAGACGGCGGCGACCCCGAGCGCCGAGCCGACCCCGTCCGCCGCAGCCGCCAGCCCGGCCGCGAGCAGTTCCTCCGGCGGTCCCGGCACGGCGGCGCTGCTGGCCGGCGGCGGAATCGTGCTGGCACTGGTGGCTGCCGCCGCAGTGCTCCTGCTGCGCCGACGCAACGCCGTCGGGGGCGGCCCCGCGCGCTGAGCATCGCCGGGGCGGCACCCCAGCGGTCAGCACCGGCGGGCCTCAGCGCAGCAGCACCGGTCCCGCGTCGATCCGGGTCCGGAACAGCGCGTACGGCTTGCGGCGCAGATCCCTGCCCTGCTGGAAGCTGGGCTGTCGGTGCAACTGGTTCGCGGTGACGTAGAGGTGCCCGTCCACCGCCACCGACAGGGTGTCCGGCCAGAGCAGCCGAGGGTCGTGGACGACCGTCTCGTACTCGCCGTCCGGACGCCGCCGCAGCACCGCGTTGTGCTCGTACGCGGTGAGGTAGATCCGCCCGGCGTCGTCGCTCTCCAGGCCGTCGGAGCCGGTGCCCTTGTCGCCCTCGTGGACCACCGTCGCGGCGACCTCGTCCGCGCTGGCCGAGACGTCGGCGAGCGCGTCGGTGGCGACGCTGTACCACTGGCGCGAGGCCAACGGACAGTAGTAGAGCCGGGAACCGTCGGCGGAGATGGCTATCCCGTCCGCGCCGATCGTCAGCGGTGTCGGCGGCCCGTCGGCCGACCGTTGCAGGAGGGGTCTCCCCTCCACCACCGGCCGGAACCGGGCCAGTGGTTCCGCCTTGGTCGAGGGATGGTCATGCAGTCGTCGCCAGGAAGCACCGCTGGCCAGGTCGACCACGATGATCCCGTTCGGCCCGGCGACCGCGGAGTCGGTGATGTACGCGAGGCCCGCCTCGCCACGCCGCAGGTCGAAGCGCACGTCGTTGAGGTACGTGGTGGGCAGCGCCACGTCCGGCGGAAAGGTGATCACCTGGGCAACGGTGTCGCTGCCCTGGTCGATCCGGACCAGTTTGGGGCCGCCCGGTCGAGTCGGTTGGAACTTCGGGCTGCCGGTGTCGAGCACCCAGAGCCGGTCGACGGGGTCGACCACGACGCTCTGCACCGAGACGAAGGCACCCGGGTCGTCGTCGTCTCGCGGCTGGTTCCACCGCTCGTCCGGGTACGGCACCTCGGTGCCGTCGCGCAGCTCGACCACGGTGGCCGGCACCTCGTCGCCCCACCGGGGAAAGTTGACGAAGATCCGGCCGGTGTGCGAGACGCTGACCCCGGTGGGCATCGGCCCGGTGAAGGCATGGACCAGTTCCAGCTCGCCGACGGGCTCGTCGGACACGGGCTCGCTCATCCGCTGCTCCTGCCGTCGGGCCGCGTTTCGTCCCGACCCGTGCCCGGGTCTCAGCCGACGCGGCCTGAGCAACCCCCGTTCCCGTCGTCGGATGACGCAAACGTGACGGCGCGGTTTCTCCGTCCGACGCGGAGGCGGGTGTCAGCCAGCGGCCGGGTGCGGATGTTGCCGGGGCGCGGGTAGGCGGTCGGTGTCCGCGTAGCCGGCGGCCTGGAGGGTGAACAGGTCGGCGTACCGACCACCGGCGGCGACGAGTTCGTCGTGGGTGCCCTGCTCGATCAGACGACCGTGATGCAGCACGAAGATCCGGTCGGCGTGCCGGACGTTGGCCAGCCGGTGCGTGATCAGGATGGTGGTGGCCCGGCCACGCCGGTCACGGATGGCCTGGAACAGCGCGTCCTCGGCCCGCGGATCGAGCGCCGAGGACGGCTCGTCCATCACCAGCAGTTCGGCGTCGCGGAGGAAACCGCGAGCCGCGGTGATCCGCTGCCACTGCCCGCCGGAGAGGTCCTGACCCTTGGCGAACGTACGGTCGAGCAGCGTCTCGTACCCGTGCGGCAGCTCGCGGATCATCTCGTCGGCGACCGCCCGGGCGGCGGCGGCCTCGATCCGGTCCTGCCGGGCCTCGGTGTCGATGTCCCCGATGGCGATGTTCGTGGCGGCGGTGAACGGCCACTTGTGGTACTCCTGGGTGACCACGGCGATGCGACCACGCAACTCGTCGCGGTCCAGCTCGGACAGGGGCTGCCCGTTCCAGCGGATCACCCCGTCGCTGGGCGTACGCAGGGCCGCGATCATCGCGGCCAGGCTGCTCTTGCCGGATCCGTTCTCCCCGACGAAGGCCACCGTCTGCCCCGCCTCCACGGTCAACGTCACACGATCCACCGCCGGGATGTCGCGATCCGGGTAACGCAGGCTCACCGCCTCCACGGTCAGCACCCGCAGCCGGTCGGGTGCCGCCACCACCGCCTGCTCCGGCAGGTAGGTAGCGGCGCGGGCCATGAACCCCGTGTAGTCGCGGAAGTGCTGGCCCTCGGTGTAGACGCGGTCCATCTGAAAGGTCACCACGGCCAGCGAACGCTGCGCCGCCTGCACCGCGATCACACAGGTCGCCGCCGCCGCGAGCGGGATCTGCCCGTCGATGAGCAGCAGGCCGAGCAGCACGTAGACCACGGCGGTGGCGAGGCCCCCGATCATCGAGCCCACCGTGACCGTCGTGGTCACCCGACGCGCCAGGGCCAGCTCGATGTCGGTCTCCACCGCCATCACCCGGTCGTACTGGTCCAGCAGGAACCGGCGCAGGCCGTACGAGCGCAGTTCCGGTGCCGACGCCCGTTCGGCCATCAGCCGGTGCAGCAACCACATCCGGCGTCGCCGGACCGAGCCGGCGATGTAGGTCTGGTACCGCAGGTGCCCCGCCCGCAGCGAGGCCCACGCGTTCGGCACGGTCGCGACCAGCAGCGCCGGCAGCAGCAACGGATGGATCACCACGACGGCCACGGTCACCGCGACCACCCCCACCAGCCCGGCGAGCAGGTTCATCGACGCGGGCACCAGATCCACGGCCGAATCGGTGCCCCGGGAGGCGCGCTCCATGTCGTCGGCGAAGGCGTCCGCGTCGAAGGCCTCCAGTCGCACGGCCGTGGTCATCTCGAACAGCCCTCGCTCCACCTCCCGGCTGACCCTGGGCGTCAACCCGTTCAGCGCGTAACCGGTGGCGATCGCCATGCCGGACCGCGTCGCGGTCGCCGCGGCCAGCACCGCGAGCGCCGGCAGCGCGGCCACCACCTTCTCGCCGGTCGGCCCACCGGCGAACAACTCCACCAGCACCCGCTGCGTCGCGAGCAGCCCGAACGCCGACATCACGCCGGCACCGACCGTCGCGACGGCGACCACCGAGGTACGCAGCCGGTCGGCCCGCCAGCTGATCCGCAGGGCCGCCCAGATCAGCCGGGGCAGTTCGGCGAGGACGGCGAGCAGACCGGCCTGGGTCCGCGCCCGCATCCCCGTCTCCCACCACATGGCCCGCATCTCGGGGAGCACCGACTCCCCGGCCGACGGCTCGGCCTGCTCCGCTCGGTCACGACGCCGGGTCGACGTGGCGGCCATGCAAACACCTCCAGGGGGTCGGCGACACGCGGCGATCGCCTCCGCCCCGGGGTGGCATCGGAGACGTGAAACCACCGACCTAGCCAACGGCGATCGACCAGCTACTTATCGTCACCGTCGATGCGGCGGTGGTCCAGCCCTGTCGGCGCGCCGAACCGCCCGGCCCGGACGCCGGGCTCCGGTCACCGCCGCTCGGCGCACCCCGGCAGCCGAGCGGAGTCAGGCACCGCGCGGGGCGTACATGATGACGGCGACGCCGAGCAGGCAGATCGCGGCACCGGTGAGGTCCCACCGGTCCGGGCGGAAGCCGTCGAAGATCATCCCCCAGGCGAGCGAGCCGGCGACGAAAACCCCGCCGTACGCGGCCAGGATGCGGCCGAAGTTCGGGTCGGGCTGGAAGGTGGCGACGAAGCCGTACGCGCCGAGGGCGAGCACCCCGGCGGCGACGAACCAGAGCCCCCGGTGCTCCCGCCAGCCCTGCCACACCAGCCAGGCCCCGCCGATCTCGGCGATCGCGGCCAGGACGAACAGCAGAACGGAACGCAGCACGGTCACCCGCCGCACCATACCGTCAGCGGGTGGCCGCACCCCCGGGTGACGTCGGGCGAGCGGCGTTATCCTCTGCACGGGGCATCCGCCGGAGGTGCCCGTGGCGGTGGGGCCCGCCACCCCGCCGGTGCGGGATGCCCGCGGCACCTGCCGCCGACGGTCCCTGCCAGGGCAGACGCGTACTGGTAGGGGGTGAGCGTGGCAGCACAGCGACCGCCCGTCGATCCGGATGTTGATCTCAGAGTTCCGCGTCAGCGCGCGGAACTGCGGGGCGGGACCGCCAGTCTGCTCGCCGCGATCGCCGTCGGCGGGATGATCGGCGCGCTGGCGCGATACGGGCTGGCCGTGACCTTTCCGCACCCGCCGCGCGGTTTTCCCTGGGCCACCTTTGCCGTCAACGTCTCCGGCTGTCTGCTCATCGGGGCGCTGATGGTGTTGATCACCGAGGCGTGGACCGCGCACCGGCTGGTCCGGCCCTTCCTCGGTGTCGGCGTGCTCGGCGGCTACACCACCTTCTCGACGTACGCCGTGGAGGTGCAGCAGGCGGTGGCGGCGGGCGCGGCGCGGACCGGCCTGCTGTATCTCGCCGGTACCCTCGTCGCCGCCCTCGCCGCCGTCCGGCTGGGCGTGACCCTGACCCGGCTGGCGACCGGCGTGGACCGCAACCGGAGCGCCGGATGACAGTCATCCTGGTGGCGCTCGGCGCCGCTCTCGGCGCACCGCTGCGCTACCTCATCGACCGGGCGGTGCAGGGACGTCACGACTCCGTCCTTCCGTGGGGCACCTTCGTGGTCAACGTGGTCGGCTCGCTCCTCCTCGGTGTCCTGATCGGTGGGGCCGCCGGGGGCGCGGTCCCCGGTGACCTGTTCACCCTGCTCGGCGTCGGTCTGTGCGGTGCACTTACCACCTACTCGACCTTCGGCTACGAGACGATCCGGCTCTTCGAGGACGGTGCCCGTCTCCCCGCGCTGGTCAACGCTGGCGTCAGCGTCGTCGCCGCGCTTGGTGCCGCGTTCGTCGGAGTCACCCTCGCCGAGGCGCTGTGGGCCTGACCGTCACGCGTTCTCGCCGGTGACCGGGCTCGTCGGCGTGCCGGCCGTTCAGCCGAGGTTGCGGCGCAGCCGCTTGTCGATGGCGACCACGACGGCGGAAACCGCCCCGACGGCCAGGATGCGCAACCACACGTCGGGCCCGATCGGTGCCGTGTCGAAGATGGTGTTCATCGGTGGCAGGTACGTGATGGCGAGTTGGCACAGGGCCTGCGCGGCGACGCCGAGCAACAGCAGACGGTTGCTGAAGAAACCGAGCCGCCAGGCCGAACGGGTCAGCGACCGGCAACTGAACAGGTAGAACGTCTCGACCACGACGAAGACGTTCATGGCGGCGGTACGCGCCTGTGCGACATCGGCGCCGTTGGACCGCTCCCACTGGAACACCCACCACGCGCCGGCCACCAACAACGTGGCCACCAGCACGATCCGGATCACCAGAGAGCCGGTCAGCAGCGGCCGGGCCGGGTCGCGGGGCTGCCGTCGCATGATGCCGTGCTCCTTCGGCTCGAAGGCCAGCATCAGGCCGAGCAGGACGGCGGTGGTCATGTTGATCCAGAGGATCTGCGTGGGCAGCAGCGGCAGCGTGGCACCCAGCACGATGGCGACCAGCACCACCAGCCCTTCACCGAGGTTCGTCGGCAGCGTCCAGACGATGAACTTGGTGATGTTGTCGAAGACCCCGCGGCCCTCCTCCACCGCGGCCTCGATGGTGGCGAAGTCGTCATCGGTGAGGACCATGTCGGCCGCTTCCTTGGCCACCTCGGTCCCAGAGCGGGCCATCGCGATGCCGATGTTCGCCTGCCGCAGCGCGGGGGCGTCGTTGACCCCGTCGCCGGTCACCGCGACCACGTGGCCTCGTTGCTGAAGGGTCTCGACCAGCCGGAGTTTCTGTTCCGGGGAGACCCGGGCGAAGACGGCGGCCCGATCCACCGCCTCGCCGAACCCCTCGGCGGGCAACTCTTCGAGGTCCGTGCCGGTGACCACCCGGTCCGGACGTTCGGCGTCGAGCAGCCCGAGCTGGCCGGCGATGGCACCGGCGGTCGCCGCATGGTCGCCTGTGATCATCTTGACGTTGATGCCCGCCGAGTGGCAGGCCCGTACCGCCGGGGCGGCGGCGCTGCGGGGTGGGTCGAGCATCGCCTGCAACCCGGTGAGGACCAGGGTGCCGGGCAGCGCGACCTCGTCGAAACCGTCGTCGGGCCCGTCCGGTGGTCGTACGGCGGTGGCCAGCACCCGCAGCCCGCGACCGGCCAGTTCCTCGGCCGCCCGGAGCGCGGCGTCGGCCCGGAGCGGGCGGATCTGACCGTCGGCACCCATCTCGCCCCGACACATCGACACGATCCGCTCGACGCCGCCCTTGGCCAGGACCACCGTCCGGCCCGTGGCGCGCTCGTCGTGCAACGTCGCCATGTACTGCCGCTTCGAGTCGAAGGGGATGGTGTCCCGGCGTGGATAGTCGGCGGACAGCCGACCGTGGTCGATCCCCGCCTTTGCCGCGACCACCTGCATCGCGCCCTCGGTCGGATCACCGGCCAGCAGCCACTCGCCGTCCTGCTCGCGTACCCGCGCGTCGTTGCATCCGGCACCGGCCAGCAGCGACCAGCGCAGCGCCTCGCCGCCCCGGCCGTCGTCCCGGACCTCCCCTTCCGGCCGGTAGCCGGCGCCGGTCACCTCGAAACCGGCGTCCGGGGTCCACAGCGCCCGGACCGTCATCTGGTTCTCGGTGAGCGTGCCGGTCTTGTCGGAGCAGACGACCGTCGTGCTGCCCAACGTCTCGATCGCCGGCAGCCGACGGATCACCGCCCGTCGACGGGCCATCCGGGTCACCCCGATCGCCAGGGTGATGGTGACCGCCGCCGGCAGCCCTTCGGGGATCGCACCGACGGCGAGCGCCACGGCCGCCGTGAACGTCTCGACCACGTCCTGGCCGCGGAGCAGACCGACGGCGAAGGTCACCGCCGCCAGCACCAGGATGATCACGGTCAGCACCTTGCTGAACCGGGCCAGCTTGCGGGTCAGCGGGGTGGCCAACGCCTCCGCCGCCCCGACCAGTCGGTGAATCTGGCCGAGTTCCGTCTCGGCCCCGGTGGCCACCGCGACGCCGGCGCCGCCGCCAGCCGCGATGAGCGTGCCCGACCAGACCATGTTGCGCCGGTCGGCCACCGGTGTGCCCACCGGCAGCTCCGCCTCCAGCTTGTCCACCGGCACGGATTCGCCCGTCAGCGCCGACTCGTCCACCCGCAGCTCGGCCAGCCGGACCAACCGCAGATCCACCGGCACCTTGTCGCCGGCCTCCAGCACCACCAGGTCACCGGGGACCAGGTCGTCGGAGGAGATCGCCCGCAGCTCGCCGTCGCGGATCACGCGCGCCTCGGTACGCACCATCGAGCGCAAGCTGTCCAGGGCCGCCTCGGCCCGCGACTCCTGGGCGTACCCGATCCCGGCGTTGATCAGCACCACCGCGAAGATCACCGCCGAGTCGACGTACTCCCCGAGGACCGCGGTGACCACGCCGGCCGCGATCAGCACGTAGATGAGCGGGTTGTGGAACTGCCGCAGGATCCGACGCAGCAGGCCGCCACCACCGGCGGCGGGCAGTACGTTGGGCCCGTACCGGTCCAGCCGCCGGGCGGCCTCGGCGTTGCTCAGGCCGCGCTGCGGGTCCGTCTCCAGCAGCAGCACCACCTCGTGGGTGGACATGCCGTGGTGTTCGTTGGACCGCGACGTCCCCGCTGACTGTTCGAGCGTCACCGTCACCCCGCCGACGAAGAGAACCGGACCCGCGCCACCGACTCGGGTCGCCGCCTCCCGCCCTGGCGGCCGGCCGGAGGCCGCGTCCACCATCTTCCGGGACAAACTCGACCAAGCAGGCCGGAACGCCTGATCACGGCCGACGCGCTGCCGGCCGTTGCCGCTCAGCCGCTGGTGCGCTCGGCCGGATCGGGGTCGAGTTGCCGCCGCAGGGCGGCGATCTCGGCGCGCAGGGCCGCCACGTCGTCGCTGGTGGCCGCCGCCGGCTTGTCGGCGCCAGCCGCGACGCGGTCGACGATCCAGGTCGCCAGCGAACCCGTGACGAAACCGATCAGGCCGATCCCACCGATCATCAGACCGAGAGCGACGAATCGCCCCGCGGTGGTCACCGGATAGAAATCGCCGTAGCCGACGGTGGTGATGGTGACCGTCGACCACCACAGCGCGTCGTCGAAGGCGGTGATGTTGGCGTCCGGCGCGAGTCGTTCGGCGTCCAGCACGGCCAGCGCGGAGACCAGCACCAGCAGTGCCGTGGTGGCGGCGACGTAGACGGCCAGCCGGCCGCGCGCCCACACCTCGGTGCGGCGATTGATGGTCAGCACCACCATGACCAGGCGTACCGCGCGCAGTGGTCGCAGCATCGGCAGGGTCAGCACCACGAGGTCGAAGAGGTGTTCCCGGAGGAACTTCCGCCGGTCCGCGGCCAGCCGCAGCCGAACGAGGATGTCCACCCAGAACAGCGCCCAGACGACAACCGTCGTGGCGGAACAGGCGGCCCGCCATGCCGGGCTGAGGTCCGGACGCAGGATCGGTGCCGCGTACACCACCAGGAACACCACGGACAGCACGGTGAGCGGTGCGGCGCTGACCCGCTCCCATGCCTCCAGCCGATCGGTCCGCTGCGCTGTCCCGCTACTCATGAGCCGGCTCCCATCTGCTCCGTCGTCGTACGCGTGACCGGGCCATGGTCGCGCAGCCGGACACGGTCCCCACAGGCGGTCCGCAGATCGTCCGGTCAGTGCGTCACCGTCACGCTCGGCATTCGGCGGCTGCTCGCCCGGTAACGTGAGCGCGGGGGACACACCGTGGCACGGGTTGCCGCCCGGCTGGCAGAGCCGGGCGTGCCGGCCGTGCGGCCCGTGGGGGCGGGTGTCGGCGTTGTACCCCACAGCGGGCGTGAGCGTGAGGGAGCGGATGCATGGGTCGACTGCGGCTGGGACGGGTTCCGAGATGACCCTGCAACAGGTCAATCTGCTCTTGATCGCCGCGGCGGCGACCGTGCTGGTCAGCGTCACCGCCGCTCGGCTGGCCACCCGGGTCGGCGTACCGATGCTGCTGGCGTACCTCGGCATCGGGCTGCTGCTCGGCGAGAACGGGCTCGGCCTGCGCTTCGACGACGCCGCACTGGCACAGGCCCTGGGCACGGCGGCGCTTGCGGTGATCCTGGTGGAGGGTGGCCTGACCACCCGGTTCTCCGACATCCGGCCGGTACTGGCACCGGCGACCGCGCTCGCCACCGTCGGTGTGCTGATCAGCGTCGGGGTCACCGCTCTCGGTGCGCACCTGCTACTCGACGTTTCGTGGCAGCTGGCTCTGCTGCTGGGCGCGGTGGTGTCCTCCACCGACGCGGCGGCGATCTTCTCGGTGCTGCGCACCCTGCCGTTGCCCCGGCGGCTGGCCGGGCTGGTGGAGGCCGAGTCGGGGCTGAACGACGCACCCACCGTCATCCTGGTGCTCGCCTTCAGCGCCACCGGACTGACCGCGACCAGTCCGGTGGAACTGCTGGTCCAGATGGTCTACCAGCTCGGCGTCGGTGGCGTGGTCGGCGTCGCGATCGGCATCGCCGGAGTGTGGTTCCTGCGTCGGCTCACCCTGCCCGCCTCTGGCCTCTATCCGATCGCCACCTTCTCCTGCGGCATCTTCGCCTTCGCCGCCGCCGGGCTCGTCCAGGCCAGTGGTTTCCTCGCCGCGTACCTCGCCGCGCTGATCCTGGGCAACGCCCGGCTGGCGCACCGCCGCGCCACGGTGTCGGTGGCCGAGGGGCTCGGCTGGATCGCGCAGATCGGCCTATTCGTCATGCTCGGCCTGTTGGCCAATCCCAGCGAGTTGCCCGCCGCGATCCTGCCCGCCCTCGCCGTGGGTCTGGTACTGCTGCTGCTCGCTCGCCCGATGTCGGTGCTGGTGACCCTGCTGCCGTTCCGGATTCCGCTGCGCGAACAGGTGCTGCTGTCCTGGGCCGGGCTGCGGGGCGCGGTGCCCATCGTGCTGGCCACCATTCCCGTCGTGGCCGGCGTCGGCGCCAGCGAGCAGCTGTTCAACATCGTCTTCGTGCTGGTCGTGGTCTTCACGCTGGTACAGGCTCCGACGCTGCCGTGGCTGGCCAAACGCCTGCGGCTCAGCTCGGCCGGGATCGGTCCGGACCTGCAGGTCGAGTCCGCGCCGCTGGACGCCATCGACGCGGACCTGCTGCATCTCACGGTCGAGCCCGACTCCCGGATGCACGGCGTGCACATCCGCGAGCTGCGGCTGCCGCCACCGGCCGCGGTCACCCTCGTGGTCCGCGACGGGACTGCCTTCGTACCCGAGCCGGACGCCCGGTTGCGCCAGGGTGATCAGCTGCTCGTGGTCACCACTCCACACGTCCGGGACCGGGCGGAACGCCGTCTGCGGGCGGTCGCCCGGGCCGGACGGCTGGCCCACTGGCGCGGCGAGACCGGCGACCCGGAGCAGCCGGCCAGGATTCGGCGCCACCCGGATGCCCCCACGGCTCCCCCGCCCACGGCACCACCGCCGGACACCGGCGACGAATCACCGCCGGTCCTCGTCCAGTCGGCTGGTTGAGCGGCCGGGCGAGCGGACTGCCAGGTGCATCACCTCGCGATGGCGACAACCGTCGGGGCATTGACACCGGCCCTACGGTGAGGCTGGTGTGCCGGGAAGCCTGGTCGGCGGTCGTGTCCTCAACAACCTCACGGAGGCCGCCGTGCAGCCACCCGCCATCCGCACCGAGCACCTGACCAAGCGCTACGGTTCGCTGCTCGCTCTCGACGATCTCGACCTGACCGTCGACGCCGGTGAGGTGTTCGGTTTCCTGGGCCCCAACGGCGCCGGCAAGTCCACCACCATCCGGCTGCTGCTCGGCCTGGCCCGCCCGACCGCCGGCCAGGCGTGGATCTTCGGCACTCCCGCCGCCGAGGTGGCCACGGCGCACCAGCGGCTCGCCTACGTGCCGCCCGATGTGACGCTCTGGCCGCAGCTCACCGGCGCGGAGATCCTGGAGCTGCTCGGCGCCACCGGGCCGGGCGTCGACGTCGCCTACCGGGACGAACTGGTGGCCCGGTTCGCCCTCGACCTGTCGAAGCCGGGCCGGGCCTACTCCACCGGCAACCGGCAGAAGGTGGCACTGATCGCCGCGTTCGCCACCCGCGCGCCGCTGCTCGTCCTGGACGAGCCGACCGCCGGCCTGGACCCGCTGATGGAACGCGAGTTCCGCCGCGCGGTCAACGAGGCCCGCGACGCCGGGAGCACGGTGTTCCTCTCCTCCCATCAGCTGGCGGAGGTGGAAGCCGTCTGCGACCGGGTGGGCATCCTGCGAGCCGGGCGTCTCGTCGACGTCGCCACCATGCCTGAGTTGCGGCGACTGCACCGCACCGAGGTGCTGGTGCGGTTCGCCGGCCCGGTGCCGGAGTTGACCGGCGTGGCGGGGATCGAGGGCGTTCAGGTCGACGGGGCGGCGCTGCGATTCACCCTCACCGGGCCGCCCGGCCCGGCCCTGCGGGCACTGGCGGCGGCCGACGTCACCACCCTCACCATGCGCGAGCCCACGCTGGAGGAGATCTTCCTCGACTACTACGGGGAGGGGAGCCGATGAGCACCGTCGGAGCCGGTGCCGCAGGCACCGCCACGGCCGCTGTCACCCGGCTCGCCCTGCGCCAGGTCCGCCGGCCCGCGCTCGTCGTGTCCGCGGTGACGGCCGGCATCACCGCCGTCGTCGTCGCCGGTTACGAGAGCACGGCCGGCACCGCACTCGACGCCGCCGCGTTGGCCGCCCTCGCTGAGAACCCGGCGGTCCGCACCCTCTTCGGCGAACCGTTCGCGCTGGACACCCCGGGTGGGTTCACCGTCTGGCGGACCGGCACCGTACTGGCCGTCCTGCTCTCGGTGTGGGGGGTGCTCGCCACCACCCGGGTCACCCGGGGCGAGGAGGAGAGCGGCCGGTGGGACCTCCTGTTGGCTGGCCGGCTGGCGGTGCCGGCTGTGCTCGGTCGGCACCTCGCCGTCCTGGATGCCGCCGTGGTGGTCGCCGGGGCCGCGGCCGGGGTCGTGCTCGTCGCGGCCGGTACGCCACCGGGCGGCGCACTTCGGTACGCGGCGGGTCTCGTGCTGGTTGCCCTCTTCGCCGTGTCGACGGCGCTGTTGACTGCGCAGGTGATGCCGACCCGGGCCGGAGCGAGCGGGTTGGCCCTGGCCGTGCTCGGCCTCGGGCTGCTGGCCCGGATGGTCGGGGACGGTGTCGCCGCGCTGGGTTGGCTGCGCTGGCTGTCGCCGTACGGGCTGCTCGCCCTCGTCCGCCCCTACCACGACGACCGGCTGTTGCCGCTGTTCGTGCTCGCCGGTGCGGCGCTCCTGGTCGGTACGGCGGCGATGGCGCTGGCCGGGCCTCGTGACGTTCGGGCCGGGCTGGTCGCCGCACCGGCCGGCCGGCCGCCCCGCACATGGCTGCTCGGCACGGTCGACGGTTTCGCGGTACGCCGGATGGTGCGCCCGCTCGCCGGCTGGTCCGCCGGGATCGGCGCCTACTTTCTGCTGATCGGTCTGCTGGCGACGTCGATGACCCGCTTCCTGTCGGACAATCCGCGCTTCGCCGAACTGGCCGCCCAGGCCGGCTTCACCGAGCTGGGCAGCGTACGCGGCTACACCGCGTCCCTGTTCGTCCTGCTCGCCCTGCCGGTCGGGGTCTTCGCCGCGTCCCGACTCGCCGAGTTCGTGGCCGCCGAGACGGACGGCCGGCTGACGTCGCTGTACGCGCAGCCGGTCAGCCGTAACCGGCTGCTGACCGCCGAGACGCTGGCCACCTTCGCCGGGGTGGCCGTCCTCGTCACCGTGGCGGCGACGGCGACCTGGCTCGGCGCCTATCTGGTGGACGCCCCGCTGCCGCTGACCGCGGCCCTGGCCGGCACCTGGAACGTGCTGCCGGTCGTGTTGCTCTGCCTCGGCGCGGCGATACTCGCGCTCGGTTGGCTGCCCCGGGCCACCGCGGCCGTCGGCGTCCTACCCGCGATCGGCGGGTTCCTGCTCCAGGTGCTCGCCGACAGCGCCGACCTTCCGGGGTGGGTGCCCGCGATCTCACCGTTCACCCATCTGGCGGCGGTCCCGGCCGAGTCGCCCGCCTGGCCGGCCTGGTGGATCATGACCGGGATCGCGGCGCTCGCCGCCGCCCTCGGCATGCTTGGCCACCGGCGTCGCGACCTGCTGGGTTGATCAGTGGCTGGCGGTTGGCAGCCGACCGTGGCTGCGCCTGCCCGGAAGGTGGACGCGGCCTAACCGAGCGGGTAGGCCATGGTCCCGGTGAGTGCCACCGTGCCCGGCAAGCGGGTGTCCTGCCGGAGGAACTGCACCACCACCGGCACCGGCGAACTGAGCACGCAGCCGTACGGGCGGTCGAGGCGGACAGCCTCCGGATCGATCAGGTCGTTGACCCGTACGTGCCGGATGCGTCGGGCACCGACGGCGAACCGGTACGGCCCGACCGGTTCGGCGTCCTCGTAGTAGAAGTTCAGCGTCACCTCCGCCTCGGAGGCGGTGGTGTTCAGCACACACAACTTGTCGAAACTGGTGAACTGCGGCTCGCCGCCGGTACCGCCGAACGGCACGTGCCCGCCCGGCACCGCCCACACCTGCGCCATCACGCCTCCTCCAGCAGTCGGGCCAGGTCCGGGGCGAGGAACACCCCGTCCGGGTCGAGGCGGCGGCGGGCCGCCTGGAAGTCGTCCCAGCGGGGAAAGAGCGGTCGCAGGTCGTCGGCGGTCAACCAGTGCTTCTTGCCCCAGTGCGGCCGTCCGCCGTACTGCCGGAAGACGGCCTCCATGTCCCGGAAGTACTCCTCGTACGGCAACGAGGCGTTCTGCAGGCAGGCGATGGCGGTGGTGGGGCGACCGTACGCGTTGCTGAGCCAGATGTCGTCGGCGGCGATGCTGCGGACCAGCACCCGCCAGCCCACGATGCGCCGATGTCGGCGCAGGATCCGCCGCCGGACCTCCGCGAAGCAGAACGGGAACGCCTCCGACGGGAGCATGTACTCGATTTCCTCGAAACGCAGTTTCCGGTTCTGCGGGATGGTGCGGTGGGTCGGCCCGACCTCCAATTCCCGGGGCGCGTACCACCCGTCGGTCTTGGGTGTCCGGCTGGTCGACGTCGACGACGGTGCGGATGCCCCGTCTGCCCGGTTCATGGTGCGGATCTGGGTCAGGTCGCTGCGCGGGTACCAGTAGAAGTCCACGTTGCGGTTGGTGTGTTGCAGGTCGGCCAGATGGTCGAGGGTCCACTCGACCGGTGCACACCAGGTCCGTCGGCTCAGGTCGTAGCGGGTTTGCAGGTCGAGCGTGAGCTGGGTGACCACACCGAGCACGCCGAGGGAGAGCCGGGCCGCAGGCAGCAGGTCGCTGTTGCGGGTCGCGGATACGTCCAGCACCTCGCCGGTGCCGGTCACGAGGCGTACCTCCGACACCTGGGTGGACAGGTTGCCAAAGCCGAGGCCGGTGCCATGGGTGCCGGTGGCGGTGGCGCCCGCGATGGACTGGTAGTCCACGTCGCCGAGGTTCTCCATCGCGAGTCCCGCCTTGTAGAGGCCCTCGCCCAGCTCTTTGAGCCGGCTACCGCCCCGGACCGTGGCCCGGTCACTGTCCTTGTCGATCACACCGGCCATCCGGTGCAGGCTGACCAGGGTGCCGTCGGTGCGTACCAGCGGGCTCGATGAGTGGCCCGAGCCCACCGGGCGCAGGGTGTTTCCCGACTCGCGGGCCCGCAACACCAGCTCCCGCACCTCGTCCTCGTCGGCCGGCTCGGCGTAGCCGGACGGGGTGAAGGCGAGACTGCCGGACCAGTTCACGAACGGACGGGACACCCCCGGCAACCTCCTCGCGACGGACGAACCGTGCGCTTACCCTCGGCCTGGCGGGGTAGTCGCGGGCATGGCCGAACCCGTCCCTGCCATGTCGAGGGCCCGACCCGACAGCGGGATACGTCGTGTCTGAGTGGTGGTACGCAGCGCTGGTGGCGGTGCTGTGGCTGGCCATCGGCCTGGGCACGGCGGCGGTCTTCGTCACCCGTGGCGGGCACCGCAGCCCGCTCTGGTACCTGGTGGGTGCGCTGCTCGGGCCGCTGTTCGTACCGATCGCGGTCGAGCGGGGCCGGGCCCGCCCACAGCTGGTCGACGTACGCCACCGGCCAGCCGAACCGGTCGGCACCGGACTGCGCGTGCTGGTCGGGGTGGACGGCTCCGCGCACTCCGACCGGGCGCTGCGTGCCATCGCCCGCGCCCTCACCGGAAGCACGAGTGAACTCGTCCTGGTCACCGTGACCAGCCCCGACCTGACCGACGCGGAGTCTCGGCGGGAGCACGAGCGGGCCCGTCGCATGATCGACGAGCGGGCCGCCGGACTTCCCGAAGGGTTGCCCCGGCCCACCACCGTGGTCGTCACCGGTCACCCGGCCGATGCCCTGCTGGCGGTCGCCGACGACCGGGATGTGGACCTGCTGGTGGTCGGCCGGCACGGACACGGGATCGGCGACCGCTTGCTGGGTAGCGTCGCCGAGGGGCTCACCCGCCGATCGAGGCGGGCCGTTCTGCTCGGCAGCCTGCCCGGCCGCTGACCGCCCGCGACCCACGCCACCACCCGGCACCCCACCAAGCCCTGACCTCGGTGTCGGTCGGTCCGGCGGTCCCGACCGGGAACCAGGCCGGCCCGGGGAGCGACTATAGGTACATGCGGTGTGAGCAGTGGCGGGAGATTCTGTCGGCGCAGTTGGACGGTGAGGTCACGGCGGACGAGCAGCGCAGGGTCGGTGCGCACCTGGACACCTGTGCCGGCTGCCGGGCCTGGCTGGACTCGGCGGCGAAGGTGACCCGCCGGGCGCGTACCCAGGTGGTGACCTCGCTGCCGGATCTGACCGAGGCGATTCTCGCCGCCGCGCCGCCGCCCCGTCGGCGCTGGCGCACGTTCGTCGCCGCCGCGATGCCAAGTCGTTGGTGGCCGGCGACCAGTGCGCGACCCAGCCTGGTCAACGGGCTGCGCGCCGCGCTGGGTCTGCTGGGCGCCGTGCAACTGGTGCTCGGGCTGGCGCAGATCGGCCGGGCCGAGGTCGCCGAGCACCTCCACTCCAACGGCCAGCACCTGTGGCACGAATCCGCCGCGTGGAACGTCGCCGTGGGTGCGGGCTTCCTCTTCGTCGCGTTGCGTCGAACTTCGCCGTCGGGGCTGCTGCCGATGCTCGGCGCCTTCGTGGTAACCCTGGTGTTGCTGTCGGTCAACGACCTCGTCGCCTCGCAGGTCGCGGTGGAACGGCTGGTGAGTCACGGTTTCCTGGTGGTCGGCTACCTGATCACCGTGCTGCTGGCCCGAAGCTCTCGCCAACCCGGCGACCCGAGCGACCGGCACCAGCCGGAGCGGTCCCGCTGGCGGTTGCGCCTCGACGAGATCGACGAGCCCGCCCCGCTACGGCTGCTGCCGCCCTACTCGGCCCAGGCGCACCACGGGCCGGCCCGGGCCGGTAGCGGCGCCGGCCGGGGCGACGGCAGCCGTGACCAGCGGCGGGTCGCCTGACAGGGCCTCAGCCGGCGGCACCGGGCCGGTCCGCCGGATGGTCGGCCGACCGTATCGCCGCGACCAGGTCCTCGCGGGCCCGGGCCACCCGGGACCGGATGGTGCCGACCGGCACGTCACACACCTGCGCGGCCTCGACGTACGACAGGCCGAGCAGTTGGGTCGCCACGAACGCCTCCCGCCGCTCGGGCGCGAGGCCGTCGAGCATTCCACGGAGTACCACCTGCTCGTCCACCCCGGCACGTACTCCGGCCGCAGTGCTCTCCGCGGCGGTCTGCCAGTCGCTGAGGTTCGCGGTCCGTGGCCGGCAGGTGGCGGCGCGTACCTGGTCCACGGCGACCCGGCGGGCGATGGCGAGCAGCCAGGTCCGTGCCGTGGAGCGGCCGGCGAACGACGGCAGTGCCCGCCAGGCTCGCAGGTACGTCTCCTGGACCAGGTCGTCGACCTCCCGCACCCCGGGCAGGTGGGTCAGGAACCGGCGTACGTCGTGCTGGGTGGCCCGCACGAACGCTGCTGCGGCGGCATGGTCGCCCCGGCCCGCGGCGAGCGCGTACCCGCTGATGTCGTCGGTCACGGCTGTCATCGCCGTATTGGTCGGTGGAAACCGCCGGTTGGTTCCCTGGCGAGCCGACAATTGGAGGACCTGCCTAGCCGGACCACTCCGGACGACGCCGTAGACTGCACTGATGGGGCACCTCACGTGAGCGAGCGGAGTGCCGTGCTGACTGACCAGCCGCCGCGGTACGGGCACCTGTGCTGGGCGTACGACGACCCGGCCGGGTTCATGACCCATGCCGTGGAGTTTCTGCGCGCCGGCTTGGCGGCCGGCGAGCGGGTCTGGTTCGTCGTCTCCGGTCCCACCGAACCGATCCGGGACCACCTGCTCGGGGTCCGGAATTTCGCCGACGCGCTGCTGACGGGCGCCGCCCAGGTCCGCTCCCTCGACGGCGCGTACGGCAGAACAGCGGTGATCGATCCGGCGAGTCAGGTGGCGGCCTACCGCCGGGCGACCCGGGAGGCGGTCGCCGCCGGATACACCGGCCTGCGGGTGGCCGCCGACGCCACCGAGCTGGTCCGCACCGCCGCGCAACGCGACGCGTTCGCCCGCTACGAGCAGCGCGTGAACGAGATGATGCGCACCGACCCGTTCCGGGCCATGTGCGCGTACGACCGCTCGCAGCTGGGCGAGCCGGCGGTCGCCGAGCTGGCCTGCCTGCACCCGGAACACAACCTCGGCCAGTTGCTGTTCCGGCTGTACGCGGTGCCGCTTCGTCAGGGGCAGGCCGCCCTCGCCGGTGAGTTGGACCCGTCCAACCACGACCTGTTCCGCACCGCGCTGGACCGCGCGGATCTGCAACCCGTCGATGACGAACTGGTGCTGGACGCCGACGGGCTCCGTTTCCTCGACCACCGGGCGCTCATCCACCTGAACGAGTACGCCCGGGACCGGCAGGTGACGGTGGTGCTACGGGCCGCCCGCTCCGGGGTGGCCCGGCTCGCCGCCCTGCTGGACCTGCCCGACCTGCGGGTGGAGGTGGCCCGGTGAGGACCGGTGCGGCCGCCGGGCGCACCGGCTATTTCCACGAGGCTCTCTGTTACGGCTCCGACCAGGAACTGCTCGCCGTCGTGATGCCATTCCTGGTCGGCGGTGTGGAAGCGAACGAGCCCACCTTCGTCTCGCTCGGCGAGCGCAACGCCAACCTGGTCCGTGCCGCGTTGCCCGCCGACACGAAGGTCGAGTTCCTGTCGGGCGGTGACGTCTACGCCCGGCCCACCGCCGCCATCCGGATGTACCGCCAGCTCCTCGCCGATCTGGTCGCCGACGGTGCCACCCAGATCCGGATCATCGGCGAGGTGCCACCGGTCGGTCTCGGCCCCACCTGGGACTGGTGGGCCCGGTACGAGTCGGCGATCAACCACGCGTACGACGACTGGCCGTTGTGGAGCATGTGCGCGTACGACACCCGGACCACAGCACCGGGGGTGCTGGCGGACGTCGCCGCCACTCACCCGTGCTTCGCCGCAGTCGACGGGCGGCACCTGCCGAGTGTCGACTACGTCGCGCCGGAGACCTTCCTGCGCCAGTCGCGCCCGATGCCTCCCGACCCGATGCAGACGACCCCGCCCCTGGTCGACCTGCTCGGCCCGACGGCGGCGCAGGCCCGCGCGGCCGTGCACCAGGTGGGCCAGGGCGGGCTACGGGATGACGAGTTCGACGACTTCGTCGTCGCCGTCAGCGAGACCGTCACCAACGGGCTGCGGCACGGCAGTCCACCGGTCCGGTTCCGGCTGTGGGCGGGCGCGGACCGCATCGTCGCCACCGTCAGTGACGCCGGCTCCGGCCCCCAGGATCCGTACGCCGGGCTGCTGCCGTCGGCCAACGGGATGCCCGGCGGGCTGGGCTTGTGGATCACCCATCAGTCGTGCAACCACGTCACCTACCACCGTGACGACCAGGGATTCACCCTGCGACTCACCGCCGGACGACCGCTGGGCGCCTGAGCACACACGAACCGCCGGGCCGGCGTTCGCCGGCCCGGCGGTTCGTCGCGTACCGGACTACTTGCGGAACGCGTCCTTGATCTTCTCGCCGGCCTGCTTGAGGTTGGCGCGCATCTGGTCGCCGCGACCTTCCGCCTCCAGGCGCTCGTCGTCGGTGGCGCGACCCACGCCTTCCTTGATCTTGCCGCCGGTGTCCTCGGCGGTGTTGTTGAACTTGTCCTCGACGCCCATGTCACCCTCCCGGGGAATCCTGTCGCTACGCCCAGTCAGGTACCCCAGTCCGGCATCGGCCAACCGGAAAGTTCAAGAAACGGGACGGAACCGGCGCAGCCGGAGGCTGTTGGCCACCACGAACACCGATGAGAACGCCATCGCCGCCCCCGCGATCATCGGGTTGAGCAGCCCGGCGGCTGCCAGCGGCAGGGCTGCCACGTTGTAGGCGAACGCCCAGAACAGGTTGCCCTTGATGGTGCCGAGGGTGGCGCGGGCCAGCCTGATGGCGTCCACGGCGGCCAGCAGGTCGTCCCGGACGAGAGTCAGGTCGGACGCCTCGATCGCCACGTCGGTACCGGTGCCCATCGCCAGGCCGAGGTCCGCCTGGGCCAACGCGGCGGCGTCGTTGACGCCGTCGCCCACCATCGCCACCGCCCGACCCTCCCCCTGCAACCGGGCGACCACCTCGACCTTCTCCGTGGGCAGCACCTCCGCGATCACCTCGTCGATGCCCACCTCGCCGGCCACCGCCCGAGCGACCGTGGCGTTGTCGCCGGTGAGCAGCACCGGCTTCAGGCCGAGCGCACGCAGCCGCCGTACCGCCTCCCGGCTGGTCGGCTTCACCTGGTCGGCCACGGCGAGCAGGCCGCGGGCCCGGCCGTCCCAGCCGACCAGCACGGCCGTGCGCCCCGCCGCCTCCGCGTCGGTCGCCGCCCGGGCGAGATCACCCGGTACGACCAGACCCCGCTCATCCAACAGCCGGGCCCGGCCGAGCAGCACCTGGCGGCCGTCCACGGTGCCGCTGACCCCCAACCCGGCCACGTTCGCGAAATCGGTGACCGGCGGCAGCGCGCCGACCTCGGCGGCACCGGCCACCACCGCCCGGGCGACCGGATGCTCCGAGCCACTCTCCAGGGCGGCGGCCAGGCGCAGCACCTCGTCGCGTCGCTCACCTGCGGCGGGGGTCACCGCGAGCAGACTCATCCGGCCGGTGGTCACGGTGCCGGTCTTGTCGAGCACCACGGTGTCCACCCGCCGGGTGGACTCCAGCGCCTCCGGCCCCTTGATCAGGACGCCGAGCTGTGCGCCCCGCCCGGTGCCGACCAGCAGCGCGGTCGGGGTGGCCAGGCCGAGGGCGCACGGGCAAGCGATGATCAGCACCGCCACGGCGGCGGTGAAGGCGGCGGCCGGTCCGGCGCCGTTCCCCAGCCACCAGCCCAGCGTGCCGGCAGCCAGGGCGATCACGATCGGCACGAAGACCCCGGAGATGCGATCGGCGAGCCGCTGGGCGGCGGCCTTGCCGCTCTGCGCCTGCTCGACCAGCCGGGCCATCTGGGCCAGCTGGGTGTCGGCACCGACCCGGGTCGCGGAGACCACCAGTCGGCCACCGGCGTTGACGCAGCCGCCGATCACCGCGTCACCCGTTCCCACCTCGACCGGTACCGACTCGCCGGTGACCAGGCTGGCGTCGACCGCCGAGGAGCCCTCCTCCACCGTTCCGTCGGTGGCGATCTTCTCGCCGGGCCGAACCACGAAGCGGTCGCCCACCACGAGCTGGTCGACCGGGATCCGGGTCTCGACGCCGTCCCGCAGCACAGACACGTCCCGCGCGCCGAGTTCCAGCAGGGCCCGCAGGGCCGCCCCGGCGGTTCGCTTCGCGCGCGCCTCGAAGTAGCGGCCGGCGAGGATGAAGGAGGTCACTCCGGCGGCCGCCTCCAGATAGATGTTGCCGGCGCCGTCGGTACGCCCGATGGAGAAGCTGAACGGATGGGTCATGCCGGGGGTGCCGGCGGTACCGAGGAGCAACGCCCACACCGACCAGCCGAGGGCGGCCAACGTGCCGAGCGACACCAGAGTGTCCATCGTCGCGGCACCGTGCCGCAGGTTGACCAGCGCGGCCCGGTGGAAGGGCAGCCCGCCGTAGACCACCACCGGGGCGGCCAGGGTCAGCGACAGCCACTGCCAGTAGGTGAACTGCCAGGCCGGCACCATGGCCAGCGCGATCACCGGCAGGCTCAGCGCCACCGATACCCACAACCGGGTACGCAGTGCGGGGAGCGGGTCCGCCGGCTCGGCGGCAGCCGGTCCGGCCGGGGTGGGCGGTGGCGGCAGGCTGGCCTGGTAACCGGTCTTCTCGACGGTGGCGACGAGATCGTCCGGAGTGACCGGGTCGGCGTACGAGACCGTCGCCTTCTCGGTGGCGTAGTTGACGGTGGCCTGCACGCCGTCCATCCGGTTGAGCTTCTTCTCGATCCGGGCGGCGCAGGACGCGCAGGTCATCCCGCCGATGGCCAGCTCGATCAGGTGCGGTGCGGCGGTCAGGGGTCGGCTCGTACTCATGGCTGGTCCTGTCAGTCGTGTCCGTGCCCGGGGGTTCCGTGCCCGTCCGCGGGCCCGGTGGGGTGCCCGTCGGCCGGTCCGGTGGTGGGGCGTCCGTCGGCCGGTCCGGTGGTGCCGCCTTGGTCACCGACGTGCACCGTGAGCTCGGCGGTACGCACCACTCCCCGGTGGCGGAAGTCGAGATAGAGCCGGTACGCGCCGGCCGAGGGGAACTCGGTGGCGAAGCTGACCTGTGGGCCGGGGGCGGTGCGCCCGTCTCCCGGGCTGCCCTCGGGGTGTACGTGGAGATAGGCCAGGTCACCACGGCGCAGCGCCACCAGGTGACCGTACGCGCCGAGGTACGGATCCAGGTCGGTGACCGGCGTGCCGTCGCGGCTGACGGTCAGCGTCAGGGTCGTGGTGCGCCCCGGCTGCGGGGCTCCGGTGAGGGCGACCGTGTAACCGTCGACGGTGGCGCTGCTCGCCGGGGCGGGCAGCGGCCGCTCGGTCAGCGCGCCGGGGACGGTCACGTCGACGCCGAGCGTCAAGGGGTCACCACCGGACGGGGTGAAGTCGGCGAAGGCCCGCCACACCCCGGGAGAGCCCAGCGGTGAGGCGATCCGCCAGGTGCCGTCCCCGGCCAGCTCCGGATGGACGTGCCGGAATCCGGAGAGGTCGCGGCGGGCCACGATGAGGTGCATCCGTTCGTCGTGGGTGACGTCGTACCCGGTCACCGGACGGCCATCGGGACCGGTGATCCGGAACGCGAACTCACCCGGCGGCGCGTCGACCGGCACCAGGGTGTAGCCACGGTCGGAAACGAGCAGGCCGCCGGGCAGGTGCCCGGCTCCTTCCTCGTGTCCGGCCACCCCCTCATGCCCGGCGTCACCCTCGTCGCGGGCGTCACCGCCGTGGCCGGCGCCCTCGCTGTCGTGGCCGGCGGCGACCACGGCAACCGGACCGGTCAGCTGCCCCACCCCGTAGGCCGTGCCGAACACCGCCGTCAGGCCGAGCACGAAGCCACTCAGCTTCGTCGCCGTGTTCATGGTTGACCCCTCGGTTTCCGCGCGCCGGCCGGCTCAGGCGCCGGCCAGCTCGTATCCGGCCTCGTCGACGGCGGCACGCACCGCGTCGTCGGAGAGCGGCTGGTCGCTGGTGACGGTGACCCGACCGGCGGCCAGATCCACCTGGACGTCCTTGACGCCCTCGATCGCACCGATCTCGGTGCTGACCGCGTTGACACAGTGCCCGCAGGTCATGCCCTGCACCTGGTACGTCGTGCTGACCATGGAACTCTCCTCGCTACTCCGAAAGGGGCGGGCCGAATGCCCACCCGGATACCCGCAGGGGGTATCCGTCGCATCGACCGTACCATACCCCCCGGGGGTAGGTTATTCTTGCCGGCATGAGCACACCCGCGCCGATCCGTGGCTACACCGCCAGCAAGGACCAGCTCCTCGCCCGCCTGCGCCGGGTGGAGGGCCAGGTCCGCGGCATCGAGAAGATGGTCGACGAGGACCGCTACTGCATCGACGTGCTCACTCAGATCTCCGCCATCCAGGCCGCCCTGGACAAGGTCGCCCTCGGCCTGCTCGACGGGCACGCCCGGCACTGCATGCACGAAGGTGCCGCCGAGGGGCGCGCCGACGAGATGGCGACCGAGATGATGGCCGCCGTGGGCCGGCTCATGAAGCGCGGCTGACCCGACCCGCCGACGCACCCTCGCGACAGGCGTCGGCAGGTCGGGCTGGTTACCATTCGCACACGATGGCCAGCCGAAATCCGTGCCTCGCGGCCCGAGGTCGCCGTCAGGCGTACGCCCGCACGGCCGTCGCGAGCCGGTCCACAGCTCACGGTACGCAGCCACCCTGCCACGCTCAGGCCATTCGGGCTGCCCTTCCACACCGCCGTCCGGCGGCACTGAACCGTCTCGCCCATCGACACGTACTCAGCCCTGAAATCGTTGGGAGACACTGAATGGGCGCCGACCACACCCGTTCCGCTCCGCCCACCCCGCCGGGGGTGCGGCGGATCCTTGTCGTGACGGTGGTCCCCCTCTTCATCGCCACCCTGGTCGCCGCCATCGTGCTCTGGCCCCGGGACGCCCCGCGCCCCGAGGCCGCCGACGACACCCCCCGCTACCACGGCACGGTCACCCGGGTGGTCAGCGAGCCGTGCCCACCCAACCCGGTGGTACCCGAGGGGACTCCGACGGCCGCGGACGGCCCCTGCGGCACGGTCACCGTCCGGGTGCAGACCGGACCGGACGCCGGGCAGGAGGTGCAGACACCCATCCCGACCGGGCCGGGCGCCCCTCGCGTGGAGGTCGACGACGACATCATCCTGGTCTCGCTGATCGACCCGGAGGACCCCTCGGTCAGCTCCTACAACATCGCCGAGCACCAACGCGGCAAGCCGCTGGTGTGGCTGGCCGTACTCTTCGCCGCCGCCATCGTCGCCTTCGGGCGGCTACGCGGACTGGCCGCGCTGGGTGGCCTGGCCGCCAGCTTCGCCATCCTGCTGACCTTCGTGCTGCCCGGCATCAGCGCCGGCCAGCCACCGCTCGCGGTCGCCATCGTCGGCGCCTCGCTGATCATGTTCGTGGTGCTGTACCTGACCCACGGCATATCCGCCCAGACCTCGGTGGCCGTGCTCGGCACGCTCGCCAGTCTGGTGCTCACCGGGCTGCTCGGGCTGGCCGCGACCGGGGCCACCCACCTGACCGGTTTCGGCAGCGAGGACGCCACCACCCTGTCCATGTTCCGCGCCGACGTCGACCTGCACGGTCTGCTGCTCGCCGGCATCATCATCGGCTCGTTGGGCGTACTCGACGACGTCACGGTCACCCAGGCCGCTGCGGTCAACGAGTTGCGCCACGCCAACCCGGGCCTCTCCCGCCGCGAGTTGTACCGCTCGGCGACCCGGGTCGGGCGGGCACACATCGCCTCGGTGGTCAACACGATCGTGCTGGCGTACGCCGGCGCCTCGCTGCCCCTCCTGCTTCTGCTGACCGCGGATTCCCGCGCGCTGGGGCAGATCCTGACCAGCGAGTTCCTCACCACGGAGATCGTTCGAAGCGTGGTCGCCACGCTCGGGCTGATCGCCGCGGTACCGCTGACCACCGCGCTGGCCGCGGTGGTCAGCACCGCCGGGCGCGGCGACGCCGACGTCCACAGCGGTGCGTCCACCCCCGTGATTCCCCGGCCGGCAACGGACCGGGCCGAGGCGCTCCACGCCCTCAGCACCCCACCCACCCGAAACACGTCCCCCGCCACCCCTTCGAGGTGGCCCGACCCGGACAGGAGCACGGACACCACATGGTGACACTCCTCAACGTGACCGCCTCTGCCAACGCGGCCCGTAATCGTGTCGCTGGTCACTCAAAGCGATTACGAAATGACGCATCTCGTCGGGTTCGGGGCGTAGAAGCACAGATGGACTGTCAGGTAACCTCACTGCCGGTCACCGCCGAAGGCGCGCAGCGGCGCCTGCGGTGCCGCCGCCCAATCGCCGCCAGGCGAGCCGGGGACCCAGGTACGTGGGGTGAATCCGCGAAAGCGGTAGGGGCCACTTCCGTCCCGAACCCGTCAGCTAACCCGGTCGGCGGTCGATGGAAGGGAATACAGTGACGGCACCCCTACGCCGCTGGTTGACGCCCGTGGTGGCCGTGTTCGCCGCGTTCGCCGTGTTCGCTGGTCCGATGCCGGCGACGGCCGCACCGAACGACCCCAAACCAGCGGAGCACGACGACGACCCGCCGATGCTCAACGACTTGATCGAGGCGACCACCCGGGACTACTCCAAGGCCAAGGCCAAACTGGAGAAGTCCAAGAAGCGCCAGCTCCGCCTGGCGGTCGAGGTCCGCGCCGCGCAGGCCGACCTCGACGCTCTCTCGCCACAGGTCGCCCAGATCGCCACCCAGTCGTACCGGACGGGCCGGGTCGGCGCGATCGCCATGCTGTTGCAGAGCAGCGCACCGGACTCGTTCATCAACCGGGCCTCAGCACTGGACGAGCTGAACCTGGTCAACGACAAGAAACTGGGCGAGGTCAACGCGATCAAGCTCCGCGCCGAGCAGGCCAAGCTCGCGCTCGACGCCGAGGTGCGCGAGCAGAAGAAGCTGACCAACGACATGGCGCGCAAGAAGAGCGAGGCGGAGAAGTCCCTCCGGCTGGTCGGTGGTGTCGGCCTGACCGGCGGGCTGGTGGACGCCACCTCGCCGGTGGCCCGGATTGCGCCGAACCGGGCCTCGGACGGCGGCTGGAAGTCCGAGTCATGCAGCCAGAACGATCCCACCACGTCGGGCTGCATCACCCCGCGGACGCTGCACATGTACAAGGAGGTCAAGCGGGCCGGATTCAACCGGTTCGTCGGCTGCTTCCGTCCGGGTGACAAGTTCGAGCACCCCAAGGGCCGAGCCTGTGACTGGTCATTGCAGAACAGCGGCTTCAGCCCGTGGCACAACAACGACACCCGGATCTACGGCAACAACCTGGCGGCCTTCCTGGTCCGCAACGCCGACCGACTGGGCGTCTACTACGTGATCTGGAACCGACAGATCTGGTTCGCGGCCACGGAACGCTGGAGTTCCTACAGTGGCCCGTCCAACCACACGGACCACGTTCACGTGTCGCTGCTCTGATCGCCGACGCGACGCACCGAGGGCCGTCCCGCCAACCGTGGCGGGACGGCCCTCGTCGTTCCGGAGGTCACCGTCGGACGCGGTCGCCGACTGCCGGTACCCGGACCCGCGTCATTCCTCGCGGTGGGTCGCGGGATCAGGGCGCGGTCGCCACCGCACCGCCGAGTTCGGCGGGTTCCGCGGCCACCGCCCGCACCTCACCGGCGGCCAGTCGGTACGACATGCCGACCACCGCACATCGCCCGGCAGCCACCTCCGCCGCGAGGGCCGCGGAGGAGGCCAGCATCGTCTCGACGGTCCGCGCGATGTGGACGTCCACGATGCCGTCCAGGTCGTGCACTCCGGCTTCCTGCGCCCGGTGCAGGCTCGGCACCACGGCGTCGACCACGGCACCCAGATGCCCGGGCGGCGTGGTGGCGGTGGCCAGCGCCTCGCGGGCCGCCTGGACAGCGCCGCACGAGTCATGGCCGAGCACCACCACCAGGGGCGTACGCAGCACGGCCACCGCGTACTCCACGCTGCCCAGCACCTCCGGCCCGACGGTGTGCCCGGCGGTGCGCACCACGAAGAGGTCACCCAACCCGCGATCGAAGATGATCTCGGCGGCGAGCCGGGAGTCGGAGCAGCCGACGATCACCGCGAAGGGATGCTGTTCGGCCGCGACGGCGGCCCGTCGCCCAGCGTTCTGGTTGGGATGCCGCAGTGCGTCGGTGACGAACCGCCGGTTGCCGGCGAGCAACTCGGCGAGGGCCCGCTGCGGGGCACCGGGAAGATCCGCGGTGAGTAACTCGCGGTCCGGTCCGGGCTGGGGACCGAGCGTTCCGGGTCGACTCATCCGGCTGCACCTCATCTCTGGGAGAATGCCTGGTCATCCCGGCCGGCGCTGGTCACGGGCTGCCATCACGGTCACACGCGGCATAACGCACGTCAAGCTATACGTGATATGCATTTCATGCATCAGTCGACGCTTGCGCCCGGCCGGACCGGGGCCGGTGACGGCGCGGGCCGGGGTACTCGAACGGCAGGTCATACGATGGCGGGCATGGCGAGCACTGACGGACGGGAAAGCGCACGGAACTGGACTTTCCTCACGAACCATGCGCACGTCCTGCTCGCCATCGCCCGTAACCCCACCGCCCGGCTACGCGACGTCGCGACGGAGGTCGGCGTCACCGAACGTGCCGCTCAGGCCATCGTCGCCGACCTGGAGGCGGGCGGCTACCTGCACCGCACCCGGGTGGGCCGGCGCAACGAGTACACCCTCAACCCGGCCGGGCGGTTCCGCCACCCGGCGGAGGCCGACCACCAGGTGGGTGACCTGCTGGCCCTCTTCACCAAGGAGCAGGTGACCGACACCGCCGACCATTGAGCCGGCGGCCGCCCTGATCAGACGACGTGGCGCGCTTCACCCACCCGGAACGATCGCCGCGCTGCGATCACGCCGACGGCGGGATAGGTTGGATCCCGTGTCGTCTCCAGCATTCGCCCGTCCACTGTGGCCGGCAATGCTGTGCGCACTACGTGAACTGACCCGGTTGGCGTTGGCGACCCTGGTGCTCGCCGTAGGTGTCGGTGGGGCCGTCGCGGCCGATCCGTCGGCCCGGCCCACCGCCGTACCACCACCGAGCGCCACGGTCGTCGGCGGCTCGCCATCCACCACGATGTCGGCCGTCCAGCCCATCGTCGAGCCCGCCCAGGCGGTCGACGCCGGCCAGGGTTGGCGGGCACCGGCCACCGGCGCGCCGCTGCGACCCGACCGTGCCGATGCCAAGCCGGCCGATGCCGCCCAGGTCGATCACCGCGTCGCCCCGGTGCCCGCCGTCCGTGCCGGTGAGCCGACCCGTCGCGGTCCACCCACCGACTGACCGACGGCGGTCCGCTCGACCGATCGAGCCAGGTGACGCCGCCGCTCCGCCGGCCAGACCCCCGGGACCCGGCCCAACGGCCAACCGTGGCATCAGCCGTGCCCCGGCGCGAGGCCCGCCGTCACAACCCGCGTCCATCACAGTCGACGACTCATCCCGACCGCGAGGTGTTGATGATGCGTACCGCTCTCTCCTCCGTCCTGCTCGACGCGCCCCGCGCCGCCGCCATCTGGCTGGGCCTGCTCGGCGTGGTGACGCTCGCCGTCACCGGCCTGCTGCTACGACCTCGACTTCTCCGCTTCGACGCCGGCACCCGCATCCGCGAGGCCGCGCTGCCTAGCCGGTCCGACCACGCCGAGCAACGACGTGACCAGGAGCGCTGGGCCGACGAGGTCACGATCGCCGCGGAGCGGGCCGACGCGACGGCCCGGCACCGCCGCGACGAATGGCTCACCGCGCAGGACGAGGCCGAGCAGGCGTGGCAGGCGTACGAGACCGCGGAGGCGGACGTACGCCGGCTCTCCGATGCCGCCGGCATGCCGCTGCCGCAGACCGCCCGCACCCCCGCCGAGTACGCCGACCGTGAGCGCTGGCTGCACCGGTCCGCCCTGGACGCGTACTGGCGGCGGGAGTTGTCGGTGGAGCAGCTCAGCGATGTCTTCGCGCACCGCGGCTGGGATCCCCGGTTGCACCCGGTGGAGCAGGAGTTGATGCTGCGCCGGGCGGTACGCGACCACCTGCTGGCCCGGCAGCGGGCGGCCCGGGAACGGGAGCAGGCGACCTGGCGGGCCGCGGAACTCGCCGCCGCCGCGGCGAGGAGCCTGCGCGAGGAAGCGGCCGCCGCGCTGTTGCCGGCGGCAGCGGAACGTGAGTCGCTCCTTCCGCTGACCACTCCCGCTGCCGCCGAGCAGACCCGGGAGATCCCGGCGGTCGTCGGCCGGGCACCGGTCGCCGCGTACTGATAGCCGAACGCCCTCCGGCCCGATCTCCGGCAATTAGTGTCGGAAGGACGTCGACCGGGTACCGACCTCGCCGGACATTGAGGAGGGCCGACGTGGTCGCAAGCGATGGCGGAAACCAGCCCGACGAGACGGCGGTTCGGGGTGCCGGGCCGCGCCAGACCTGGGCCGCCCTGCCCTGGCTGGTCCGTTCCGCGGTGGTGTGGAGCGCCTGCCTGGTGGTGATCGCCGCCGGGCTCTATCTGCTGGCCCGGATCACGCTGCTGGTCACCCCGCTGGCCATCGCCGTGGCCGCGACCCTGTTCCTCGCCGCGCTGCTCGATCCGGTGCAGCTGGCGCTCCGCCGGCTGCGTCTGCCGGCCGCGCTCGCCGCTCTGCTCAGCGTGCTGCTCCTGCTCGGCATCCTGGGCGGCGTCGGCGCACTGGTGTGGAGTCTGACCGCCGACCAGTTCAGCGAGTTGGGTCAGGAACTGCGGCAAGGGCTGGAGCGCACCCGCGACTTCGTCACCTCCACCCTGCCGGTCAGCGACGCACAGCTCGACAGCCTGCTGGACCAACTGCGCCAGGCGATCAGCCAGCAGCAGGTGGACCCGGTCGCCAGCGCCCGCACCGTGGCCGAGGTCGTGGGCTCCGCCCTGCTCGCCCTGGTGCTGCTGTTCTTCCTGCTCAAGGACGGCCGGGAGATGTGGCAGTGGACGCTGCGCCGGGCCGCCGGCCGCAACCGGGACATCGCCGCCGAGGCGGGCCGCATCGGCTGGCACACCCTCGGTTCGTACAGTCGGGGCACCATGTTGATCGCGGCCATCGACGCCATCGGTATCGGCCTGGCGCTGGTGCTGCTCAGGGTGCCGCTGGCGTTCCCGCTAGCATTGATCACGTTCATCGGCGGGTTCGTACCGATCGTCGGTGCCACCGTGGCCGGCGCGGTCGCGGTGCTGGTGGCCCTGGCCGCCAACGGGCCGACCACCGCCCTGCTCACCCTTGCCGCCGTGATCGCCGTTCAGCAGATCGAGGGCAACCTGCTGGAGCCGCTGGTGATGAAGCGCCAGGTACGGCTGCACCCGGTGGTGATCCTGGTCGCGGTGACCGCCGGCACCCTGATCGCCGGCATCGCGGGCGCCTTCGTGGCGGTCCCGATCACCGCCGTCGCCTGGCGGGTGATCGACAGCGTGCAGCGTCAACGTGAGGCCGCCGCGACACCATCTGGCCCGGCGCCCACCGAGCCCGCCCCGGACTCGACGCCGGCGTAACCCACCGAGTGGGCCAGCCACCGCGAAACCGCCTCCCACCTGCGAAAATAGACTGTCATCCGAGCGACAGATCTACCCCGAGCGCCGACCAGAGATGCTATAGAGATATGGGCGGAAACGGAAACTTTCCGAGTGAATGTCGTGTTTGACGGATATTCCGATCGCCGCTCTCAGGTGCGGGACGCGACCGGCAGAACAACGGGGTGACCACCGGTCGGGTGACTCTCCTCGCGCCACCGTCCACATCCGCGTTGAGGTCGAGCACCCGCCGCACCGGCGGCCGGTGCCCAGGTAGGAGCACCAATGTCAATTCCGCACCGAATCCGCGTGCTGGCCGCCCTGGCGATCGCATCCACACTGGCACTGTCCGCTGCGGCGGCGGCCCCGGCCGCCGCCCGGGATCCGGTCGTCGACAAACCGGTCGCTACCCGGGCGGCTCCGCCCTCGCTGGCCAACATGCAACTGGTGACTGAGTCCACGAAGGCCGCCAAGGCGGCACCGCAACCGGAGAAGCCGGCCGCGCCGGCCGCACCCCGGGCCGCCCGCAAGGGCAGCAAGGCCGTCGTCACCTGGAAGGCACCCGACGACCGCGGCAGCAAGATCACCGGGTACGTGGTGACGCCCTACCGCAACGGCAAGGCCCAGAAGCGGATCACCTTCGACGCGTCGAAGACCAGCCGAAAGGTCAGTGGTCTGCGCGCTGGCGGGGCGTACACCTTCACGGTGGCCGCGAAGAACGCGGCCGGCGTGGGGCCAGCCAGCAAGCGGTCCGCGCGGGCCGGCATCCTGGCCCTGCCGTCGGCGCCGACCATAGCGGCGGTCTTCGCCAACAGCGTGAGCGCCACGCTGAGCTGGACCCCCGGTTTCGACGGCGGCTCGCCGGTCACCAACTGGGTGATCACCCCCTACATCGGCGGCGCCCCCCAGGCGAGTCAGACCCTCGGCCCGGCGACCACCGGGACGGCCACCGGCCTGACGGCCGGGGTCACCTACCGGTTCACCGTGGCCGCCCGGACCAGCCAGGGCACCGGTCCCGAGTCGGCGCTGTCGCCGGTTGTGATCACCAACGTGTCCCCCACACTTGCGTTCCCCACGCCGCCGCCGGCCGCGGTGGGCGTCGCCTACGTCGCCGCCCTGGACGTGACCCGCGGCGTGCCGCCGTTCGTGTGGTCCGTCGAGTCCGGCAGCCTTCCACCGGGGCTGACCATCCGGCCCGATGACGGCACCCTCTCCGGGGTGCCGACCACCGCCGGCACCTACCCGCTGGTGGTCCGGGTCGTCGACGCGGACGGCCACTACGGCTCGCGGCTGATCGTGCTCCAGGTCAACCAGGCCCCCGAACTGCGCAACACGGAGCCCCCGCTGGGTGAGGTCGAGGCGGCCTACTCGAACCAGTTCACCGTGGTCGGCGGCACCGCGCCGTTCAGCTGGTCGCTCGCCGACGGGTCACTGCCGCCGGGCCTGACCCTCGACCCGGCCACCGGGAACCTCACCGGCCTGCCGACGGTCGCCAATGCCTACCCGTTCACGATCCGCGTCACCGACGCCTTCGGGCTCACCGACACCCAGAACTTCCGGCTGATCGTCCAGCCGAAGAGCGTGGTGACCCTGACCGCCTCCGTCGCCCAGACCGACTTCGGCACCCCGGTGACCTTCAACGTGACGGTCGGCCCGGGCGTGGCCGAGGGCACCGTCACGCTGATCGACGTGCTGCCGAACGGCACCGACGAACCGCTGGGCACCTTCCCGGTGAGCTTCAACGCGGCGGAGTTCCAGGCGCAGATGCCGGCCTTCGGCCTGAACAGCTTCCGGGTCCAGTACGACGCCAGCAACACCAACGGCGTGTCCAATTCGAACGTTGTCGTCGTCGATGTCCGCGCCGTGCCGGGGCAGGTGCTCATCGGCCAGTTCGCCCAGTCCGGGCTCGCCGGCCCCGCCGACCAGTTCGTCGGCATACGCAACACCACGGCGCTCAACCTGCCGATCGCCGGCTTCACCATCGAGACCGCGGGCGGCCCGACGGTCACCATCCCGCAAAGCGCCCGTCCCATCCCGCCAGGCCGCGGCTATCTGGTCGCGGCAGCCGACTACTCGCTGGACAACATCCTGCCCGACCTGGTGGTGCCAAGTCTCGGGCCCGGCGGCGGCCTCCGGCTGGTCGCCCCGGACGTGCCCGGCACCATCGTCGACGCGGCCGGCTCGGCACCCGGCTTCTTCGTGGGCAGCCCGCTGCCGGCCTTCGGCGCCCCACCGTTCGTCACCTTCGCCTGGGTACGGCTGCGCACCAACGGACAGCTGGTGGACACCGACGACACCGCCCGCGACATGACGCTGGTGTCGACCGTCCTCGGCCCGCTCAACGGGCTGCCCGCGGCACTCGGCAGCCCGTCGCCGCAGAACAGCCTCGGCGTCTACCAGCAGAACGGCAGCTTGCAGACCACCCTGCTGGACACCGGCGTCGCCTCCTCGGCGGTGCCCAACCGGGAAGTGATCGGCAACCGCATCGTGCTGCGCCGGACGCTCACCAACCGGTCCGCCCAACCCATCACCCAGGCCCGGCTGCGGATCACCGCACTCAGCCAGGCGAACGGCGCACCGAAACCGGGTGACCCGGAGCCGCCGCCGCCGCACGGCAACCTGCGGCTGATCAACCCGACCACACCCACCAGTTCGGTCACACTGAGCAACGGCGACACCGTGACCGTGCAGAACCTGCGGATGGACGCCCCGGCGACCAGCCCACCCGGCGGTGGCCTCTCCACCACCCTGGCCCTCCCGCTCGACCTGGGCGGCCTCGGCAGCGGTGAGTCGATCGACATCGCCCTGACCCTCGCCATCGACACCCCCGGCCGGTACTGGATCGGCTGGGACATCGACGCCCTCGGCGGCACCCCGGCTGCGACAGCCAGCAAGGTGTCCAGCGCGAACTCCCGCACCAAGCTCAAGAAGGCCGGCCCGAACTCGGCCAGCTTCCGCAAGGGGCACCTGGTCAGCGGCACACTGCGCTGACCGACAACGAACGGTGCGGGTGGTGCTCCGCTGAGCGCCACCCGCACCGCTGCCCGTCGTTGATCCACCGAGACACCCCACGCTCCGGGAGAACCCAGAATGCGGCCATCCGCACGCTTCGCCTACGGACTACGGGTCCACGGCCTGGCCGGCGTCACCGAGCTGATGCCGGCCGGGACCGACCCGTTGCCCGAGGTGACGGTCCGCCAGGACGCCGACTCACCACGGCCCGCCCCGCACCCGCTCGACCACCGGCGCGGCGTACGGCTGCTCGCCGACGGGCGACACCTCGCCGTCGACCGGGAACGACGCACCGCCGTCTTCCACGGCCCGCCGCTCACCCCCGACCTGCTCGCCCACCCGTACCTGGCTTCGGTGGCGACCACCTTCAACCGTTGGGCCGGTCGGGAGACCTTCCACGCCGGCGGCTTCATCCGGGACGGTCGCGTCTGGGCGGTCACCGGACCGCGCACCGCCGGAAAGAGCAGCCTGCTGGCGGCCCTCGCGGCCCGGGGCGTGCCGGTGGTCGCCGACGACGTGCTGGTCCTCGACGGCACCGACGTCTTCGCCGGGCCGCGCTGCATCGACCTGCGGGAACCGGTGCCCGGAGTTGCCCTGCCCAGCGGGCCGGCCCGGGCCAGCACCCGCACCCGCATTCAGCTACCGCCCATCCGGCACCGGACACCCCTGGGCGGCTGGTTCTTCCTGCACTGGGGCGACGCGGTCGAGGTGGCTCCGGTGCCAGCCACCGCCCTGCTGGCCCGGCTGGCCGCCTGGCGTTCCTGGCACCAGTTGCCCACCGACCCGGCTGTCCTGCTCACCCTGGCCGCACTGCCGGCATGGGATCTGAGCCGTCCCCGCGACTGGGGCACCCTCGACCAGGTCTGCGCGCTGCTCGAAGCGACACCCGCGACGGCGGTGGTGCTGCCGTGAACCACCCCGACGCGATGTACTGCCTTGCCCTGGACGAGGCCGCGGCGACCACCCACACCGCCCTGCGCGGCCGGGGCATCGACAGCATCCTGATCAAGGGAGCGGGGCTGGCCCACCGGCTGGGCGTCCAACGCTCCCGCACGTACACCGACGTCGACCTGCTCGTCGCCCCGGCAACGTTCGACGCCGCCCAGCAGGCGTTCCTCGACCTGGGATACCGGCGGAAGATGCCGGGCGTCCGCGAGGACGACTGGGTGGGCTGGCACGCGCGACCGTGGCGGACACCCGGTCCGGTGTCGCTCCCGATCGACCTGCACCGGAGTTTCCACGGAGTGAGCGACCCGGACGGCCTCTGGGCGGCGCTGCGAGCCACCGCCGAGCCACTGCACCTCGCCGGTCACACAGTTCTGGTCCCGGACCGGGTCGGCGCCACGATGCTGGTCGCGCTGCACGCCGTCTACCCCGGAGGCTCACCGCGCCCCAAGGCCGACCTCGAACGGGCGCTCGCGGTCATCCCCGAGGCCAGCTGGCGGGCCGCGGCCGACCTCGCGGAGCGGACCGGGGCCGCCACGACCTTCGCCTTCGGGTTGCGCCGGGTGGCAGCAGGTGTGGCGCTCGCCGACGCGCTGCGGTTGCCGTCAGGGTCCTCGACGTTGCACCACGTCGTCCACGGCGACGGCAGCGCCGAGGCGTGCGTGCTGGCTCGTGCCGGTGAGCTGCCGACCATTCGGCAACGGGTCGACTACCTTGCCCGCCGGCTGGCCCCCGCGCCGGCTGAGATGCGCTACAACCGGCCGCTGGCCCGGCGCGGCGGCGCCGGGCTGGCCCTGGCGTACCTGCTGCGCTTCGGGCGGGCCTGCTGGCAGGTCCCCCGGGCCATTCCTCAGGTCCGCCGCGCCGCCCGACGGGCGACCGATGGCTGATCGGCTGCGCCCGCTGACGGCCCTGCTACAGCGGCACGGTCTGCGCGGGTTGCGAATCGCGGTGTGGACACTGCGGGCCCGTCGCCGCATCCGCCGCCAGCTCGTCCGGGGCGGCATGGACGCCGTCGCGCCACCCGTGCCACCGGCGGGTGGCACCGACGATCGAACGGTGGTCGTTCGGGCGTTGCACCATGCGGGGGCGAACTGCCTGGAACGGTCGCTGGTGTTGCAGCGGTGGGACGCCCGCCAGCGGACGGCACGCACGCTGGTCATCGGGGTGACCGCGCCCAGCAGCGGGTTCCACGCGCACGCGTGGCTGGCTGGGGATCCCGATCCGCACCGTGCGGAGATGACCGAGTTGCTCCGTCGGGAGCCGCCCGCCGGCTGGCTGCCGGCCAGTGCTCAGGAGCGTTCGACCAGACCGTGACGGTCGAGGTCGGCGAGGAAACACCGTACGTCCTCGGCGACCCGGTCCCACTCGACGTCGGCCGTGGAGGCCAGCGTCTCGGTCAACTCCGCGACGGTGGCGCCGTCCACCAGCCGGCGCCACAGCAGCGCGCCGACCGCGTCCAGCCCGAAGTAGACGGACTGCCGGGTGTCCAGTACGACGATGTCCTCACCGGCCTGCCGCCAGGCGGTGCGCTGCTCGGCGATGCGGTAGACGGTCGGCTGTGCAGCGTTCACGATGACACCTCCATGTGGGGGGTTGGCCAGGGGGACGACGCCGGTGGGTTCTGCCTCAACCAGAGATGTTGGACGAGGCCGGCCGTGCACTCCGGGATCGGCCATCGCGACCAGACCTCCCGCAGGGCGGCCGGGTCGACCACATCCTCGTCGACGCCGTGGCCGTCCCAGTGCTGAACGAAATCGCGGGTGGGCCGGCGGAGAAAGACCGCCAGGAAGTGCGCCTTGCGGCGGGCGGCGGTCACCGGCGCGGGCAGTTCCCCGGCGGCGATGCCGGCGAGGAGTTCGGCGCGGGTCGGCCGGCGCCGGCGCCCCGCCCACCCGACGAGCGCGCCAGCGAACACCGGGTCGAGCAGGGGCTGCACCAGCCGTACGTCGTGGGCGTCGGCGACCCGAGTGAAGCAGGCTACCGACGTACGCAGGTCGCGCCGCCGTAGATGCCAGGCGACCCGTTCGTCCAGCCGTACCGGCTCGGCCCGTTCCTCGGCGCGGTAGGCCCGGTGGACGTGCCGCGCTGCGCGGGGCCGCAGCCACGGGAACACCTCGGTGGCCGCCGGCCGGTGGCGTCGAACCGCAGCGCGGAGCCGCCCGGCCGCCTCCCGCAGCGAGGCCGGGGCGGGACGGCGCCAACCGGCGAGGATCTGGTCGCCACCGCCGCCGGTGAGCAACGAGCCACCCGCCGCCAGCTCCACGATCGGCAGGTGCAGGTGCAGGTTCAACGGGTGCAGCACACCGAAGCGGTGCAGGAACCGCCGGGCGACCGGCCCGACCAGGTCGAGATCGTCCTCCGCGGTGAGGATCTGCCAGTCCCGGCCCACGTCCAGCACCCGGACGATCTCGTCCTGCCACGGTGACTCGTACGCGCGGGGCGCTCCGGTGAACCGCCAGGTGACCGGGACCGGGTCGGGCAGCCCTTCCCGGCGGGCGACCCGGACGGCGACGGCGAGCACCACCGACGAGTCGAGCCCGCCGGAGAAGCTGATCAAACACGGCGGCCGTCGCAGCGCGGGGAGCACGGCGGCCTCCAGCGCGGCCAGCGGGGACAGCGTGGTGGGCACGACGCGGAGCGGCCCGTTCTCGGCGGCGCCGGGCGGCGCTACGCCGGTGACGAGGCCGGTCGCCAGGTCGTATTGGGTGGGCCAGCGCATATCCGCCTCACTCTCGGTTCAGGGTGCCCCGCCGACAGGCGCGGTGCAGCGCCCCGCCGAACAACCCGACGGAGATCGGCAGCATGATGGCGGCGCAGCCGAGCAGGACGATCAGGTCGCTGCCCCACGGCTGCCCGTTGAGCGCGTGCCGGAACCCGTCGAGGGCGATTCGGGTGGGCAACGCGGCAGTCAGCCACGACGGCACCCCCGGGAGGGTGGCCACCGGAAAGTAGGTGCCGGATACGAACGCGATCACCACCATCGTCAAACGGGCGACAAGGTCACCGCGACCGAACGCGACGGTGAACGCCATCAGGGCGACGCCCACCGCCAGCATCACCCCGACCGCCGCCGCCAGGACGAGGACCGTACCGACCCAACTCGCCCGACTGACGTCCAACCCGAACAGCAGACTGAGGACGGCGAGGTAGATCGTGGCGCGGAGCAGCGCGAAGGCGAACGGGTGAGCGGCCAGCCCGACGGCGAGAACCCACCGGGGTACCGGCTGGGCGACCAGCATCTCGAGCGTGCCGTCCCGCTGCTCCTGGGCCACCCGGGAAGTGACCTGGCTGGTGGCGGCCTGGACGACGAGCATGAAGGTGAGACCCACCGCGACGAAGTCGAAGTAGTTGGCGAAGTGCCTGAGGGCGTCGTCGTCCGGGGCGCTGAGCACCCGGGAGATGAGCAGGAAGACAGCCAGGTTCACGATGCCGAAGGCCAGGTCCAGCAGCAGCGGCGGCACCAGCCTGCCCCGTTCGGCGAGGTCGCGACCGACCAGGGCGAACAGCGTCGAACCTGCGCTCGCTCGGTTCGGCAGCCGCACGGCGGTCGGTGGCGATTCGACCGCCGCGCCGCCGGGTCGCCCGGTCGTCGGGCGACTCACCGACGGACCGGGAGGGTCAGCGTGCGTTCGCACTGGTTACGATCCTCCGACTGGTGGGACACCACGACGCAGGCCAAGTGCCGACGACGGTCCAGCGCGGCCCAGAGCAGGCCTCGAGCCCGCTCGTCGAGGGAACGGGCAGGCTCGTCAAGCACCAGCGCGGTCGGGTCGGCGAGCAGGCTGCGGGCGATCGTCACCCGGGCCCGCATACCCGCCGAACAGCGCTGCATCGGCACCCGTGCGAACGGGCCGATCTCGAACTCGTCCTCGACCTCGGCGACCATCCGACGAGCGGCGGCATCGGGGAGCCGAAGGCGGGCCGCCAGCAGCAGGTTGTCGCGGCCGGAAAGCCTGCCGTAGAGGCCCTGTTCCGGGTTGAGGCAGACCCCCATGGCGCGGCGGGCACCAGACGATCCGGCCGGGTGGCCGTCGACCAGGGCGGTGCCGGAGGTGAGCGACAGGGTGCCGGCGAGACACCGCAGCAGGGTCGTCTTGCCGGAGCCGTTGCCGCCCGTGACGAGCAGTCGCGTTCCCGCCGGCACGTCGAGATCGAGCCCGGAGAAGACCCGGTGTCGACCGAACCAGCGGGACGCGCCACGAAGGCGGAGCATCGGGCTCTCAGAGGGAGTCGCCGGTGCCGCCCTGACCGTCGCCGATGGGACCCGTGCCGCCTCGGGTGAGCTCGGCGAGGGTGCCGAGTCGCTCCACCTGGGGGGCTCGGTAGCCACGAGCCTGGTCTCGCTTTTGGCCACTCTCTAGTGGAATGCGCTTTTCGCTCATATAATGCTCCAATATCCGATATGGGCTCTGCGACAGAGTAACGTATGTTCCCCGCAGGAAGCGCCGATTGAGCATTGGCCGTGCAACAGCCGGCTACCCATTCCCGTCCGAGCGCGCCGGCCTGTCCTGTGTGGCGTAGTCATCCCCGGCTGGTGCGGGTCGGTTGGGGGTGCAGGTGATCATGGAACCAGTCGGCCGCCGCGTCGGCGACCTGGTCCAGCGTGCCCGGCTCCTCGAAGAGGTGCGTCGCGCCGGGGATCACCCGAAGTTCGGCCCGGGACGTCAGCCGGCCCAACGCCTGCTCGTTGAGGGTGATCACCTGCTCGTCGAGACCGCCGACGAGGAGCAGCGTGGCGGCGCGTACCTGGCCCAGCGCGGAGCCGGCCAGGTCGGGACGACCACCGCGGGACACCACCGCTCGTACCAGATCAGGCCGTCGCGCCGCGGCGACCAGCGCGGCGGCTGCCCCCGTACTCGCGCCGAAGAGGCCGACCGGGGTCGTCCCGAACGGCCGCTCGGTGGCCAGCCAGTCCACGATCCCGGCGAGGCGGTCGGCCAGCAGCCCGATGTCGAAGCGCAGCTCGGCGGTGACCGCGTCCACCTCGTCCTCGGCGGGGGTGAGCAGATCCACCAGGACAGTGCCGAACCCGGCCCGGTTGAGCTGGTGAGCCACCGCCACGTTGCGTGGACTGTGCCGGGAACTGCCACTGCCGTGCGCGAACAGCACCGCGCCGACCGGCTCCGTCGGCACCAGCAGATCGGCCGGGAGCAGGACCTCACCCGCCGGGATCGTCACCACTTCGTCGCGTACGTCCATCTTCGCCCCCCAGTGACTGACTCACCCAGCCGGATACCCGGCTCGGCCGAGGACACGCCCTCCGGTCGCCCTGGGAGCGGGTTTGCGTCCGGGGGTGCCGGGTAGCCGACGAGCGACCGCAGACGGACCGGCGTCACCGGCGCCGCCGACAGATCGCGAGGACCGTCATGGCGCATCACCAGCGGGAGCCCGTGCAGTCCGCCGCCGAACGCGAGCGGCGGGAACAGGACGACAAGCGCGGACGGGACTGGGCGGACGACGCGGCCCAGGCGCGTTCGGCCGACGATCCCCGGGCGAGGACGCCCCACGACGCCACCGGCCGCCCTTCCCAGGGTGAGCCCATCTGACGGCGACGCAGCGGGTCAGGCCGGGTTCTCCGGCAGCCGGAGCAGGGGTGCCCGACCGGGTGCCTGCTCCGGCATCGGCAGGTCCGTACGCGGCGGCGGATTCGGTACGGTCACCGGCTCGTCGCAGGTGACGCGCACCGGTTTGCCGTGGTGCCGCAGCTCGATGACGGCGTCCGGGGCGGCGTGGTGCAGGGCGTACGTCGTGTCGTGGCCGCGTACGTCGACCCGCAGCCGCATTCCGCACCACTGGAGCGAGAACGACAGGCCGTTGAGCCGGCTCGACAGGCAGGGCGCGAACGACAGCGTCCCGTCGTGGTCCCGTAGGCCGCCGAACCCGGCGACCAGCGCTATCCAGGCACCCGCGAGCGAGGCCATGTGCACCCCGTCGCGGGTGTTCTCGTTCAGGTCGTGCAGGTCCATCAGCGCGGCCTCGCGCAGATAGCTGTGCGCCAGATCGGAGTAGCCGACCTCCGCCGCCAGCACCGCCTGGGTACAGGCCGACAGGGACGAGTCGCGGACCGTACGTCGCTCGTAGTAGAGGAAGTTGCGCAGCTTCTCCTCGGCGGTGAAGGCGTCGCCCCGCCAGTGCATGGCCAACTCCAGGTCGGCCTGCTTGATCACCTGTTTGCGGTACAGGTCGAAGTACGGATAGTGCAGCAGCAGCGGGTACTTGTCGGGCGGGGTCTGCTCGAAGTCCCACTCCTGCAACCGGGTGAAGCCCTCCACCTGTTGGTGCACCCGGAGTTCCTCGTCGTACGGGATGTGCATGGCCGCGGCGGCGTCGCGCCACGCGGCGGCCTCCTCGTCGGTGACCCGGAGGTGGAACGCCTCGTCGCGGTACCGCATCGCCACCTCGGCGGCGGTCCGTAGGTTCCGCTGGGCCATCAGGTTGGTGTAGATGTTGTCGTTCTTGACGGCGGTGTACTCGTCGGGACCGGTGACCCCGTCGACGTGGAAGTTGCCGCTGCGGTCGTGGTGCCCGAGCGAGCGCCACAGCCGGGCGGTCTCCACCAGCAACTCCAGCCCGATCTCCCGCTCCACCTGCCGGTCGCCGGTCACCAGCACGTAGCGGCGCAGCGCGTCGGCGATACCGGCGGCGATGTGGAAGGCGGCGGTGCCCGCCGGCCAGTAACCCGACGACTCCGGCCCCTCGATGGTCCGCCACGGGAAGGCGGCACCGGCCAGGTTGAGCGTCCGCGCCCGTTCCCGGGCCTGCTCCAGGGTGGAGAAACGCCAGTACAGTGCGTCCCGTACGGCGGCCGGGTGGGTGTATGTCAGCACCGGCAGGACGAACATCTCGGTGTCCCAGAACGCGTGCCCGTCGTACCCGGGGCCGGTGAGCCCCTTGGCCGAGATGGGCCGGCGCTCCGCCCGCGCGCCCGCCTGGAGCACGTGGAACAGGCCGAACCGGACCGCCTGCTGCACCTCCGGATCCCCGTCCACCACGACGTCGGCGGCGTCCCAGAACTCGTCCAGGTACTCCCGCTGCTCACGGACCAGCCCGTCCCAGCCGTCCAGCTTCGCCGCGGCCAACGCGGCACCGACCTGGTCGCGCAGCGCCGGCAGGGAACGCCGACTGGACCAACCGTAGGTCAGGTACTTGACCACCTGGAGCTTCTGCCCCGGCTCCAGTACGCAGGCCACGGTGGTACGGACCCAGTCCTCGTAGCCCTCGGAGCCGACGGACGTCCGGGCCGGCGAGGCCACCTCGTGGTCCATCGCGGCGGCGACCCGCAGCCCGGAGACCTTGGTCTGGTGGATCAGCAGCCCACCGGCGGGAGTGGTCAGCTCCTCCTCCGCCTGCAACGGCGACTCCAGCACGGCGGCGACGCGCGGGTCGCGGCTCTGCGGCGGCAACGTCTCGTTTGCCACCAGTTCCGACTGGATGATCAACCGCAGCGGCTCGTCGTCGGCCACCTCCACCTCGTAGCGGATCGCGGCCACCGAGCGCTGCCGGAAGGAGACCAGCCGGGTGGTGTTCACCCGGACCTCACGGCCGGCCGGCGAACGCCAGTGCAGTGACCGGTGCAGGGTGCCGGCGCGCATGTCGAGGATCCGCTCATGAGCGAGCACCTCGCCGTAGCGCACGTCGAGCGGCTCGTCGTCGACCATCAGTCGGATCAGCTTGCCGTTGGTGACGTTGACGATGGTCTGGCCGGACTCGGGGAAGCCGAACCCGGCCTCCGCGTACGGCAGGGGCCGCAGCTCGTAGAACGAGTTGAGGTAGGTGCCGGGTAGCCCGTGCGGCTCCCCCTCGTCCAGGTTTCCGCGCAGTCCGACGTGTCCGTTGGACAGTGCGAACACCGATTCGGACTGGGCGAGCACGTCCATGTCCAGCCGGGTCTCCCGGACGTGCCACGGTTCGACCGGGTACGCCCGTTCCCGGATCACTCGGGCCGCCCGGCGTCGAGCAGGTCGGCGAGGTCGTCAACCACCACGTCGGCACCGTGCGCGCGCAGCTCGTCGGCATGGCCGGCCCGGTCCACGCCGATCACGTACCCGAAACCGCCGGCCCGGCCAGCTTCGACGCCGGCCAACGCGTCCTCGACCACAGCCGCCTTCTCCGGCGTGACGTCGAGCAGTTTCGCCCCGGCGAGGAAGGTGTCGGGGAACGGCTTGCCGCGTAGCCCCTCGGCTCGGGCGGTGAGGCCGTCCACCCGAGCCTCCAACAGCGGCTCCAGGCCGGCGGCGGCGACCACCTCACGGCCGTTGGCGCTGGCCGTGACCACCGCACGCCGCAGCCCCGCCGCAGCCACCGCCTTCAGGTACGCGACCGAGCCGGGGTAGACGTCCACTCCGATGGTGCGGATCCGCTCCAACACCATGGCGTTCTTCTGGTTGCCGAGGCCGTGCACGGTCTGGGCCCCCGGCGGATCCTCCGGTGCGCCCTCGGGCAGGGTGATGCCGCGGGAGGCGAGGAAGGTCCGCACCCCGTCCAGACGGGGGCGACCATCGACGTAGCGGTGATAGTCCGGCCCCGGATCGAACGGTCGGTACGGCTCACCGGTGGTGGCCGATCGCCGCCTCAGGTAGTCGTCGAACGTCTCGGTCCAGGCGGCGTTGTGCACCCGGGCGGTCTGCGTGAGCACACCGTCGAGGTCGAACAGAACAGCGGTCACATGATCAGGCAGGCCGAGCATCGTATCAATCTATCCGCCGACGCGTACCGGCAAACACACTTCCACGGATACCGGCGCGGCGGCGTGCAGGGTGCAGTCAGTTGACCGCACCCAGTCCACACCGCGTGGTCAGAGTCCTGCTGCGGAGTCGTACCGGCGGCGCAGGTCGGCCATCTCGGACGCCTCCAGCGCCTCCTTCTCCGCCAGTTCCGCGTACTTGGCGGGGAACATCTGCCGCAGCCGGTCAATGAACCGGGTGTCCTCGGTCGCTTCGACCACCTGGATGCCCGCCGGTTCGGTGGACATGTCGATGATCACCGGGCCGGCCAGCTTGACCGCCCAGTCCCAGGGGCGCCCCTGCTCGGCGACCCCGCAGAGGTGGAAGCCGTAGACCGTCTGCACGTCGGCGAGCACGGTGACCTCGGCCGGCTCGAAGCCGTAGACGTGCACTCCGCAGATCACCGCGGGCTTGGTCTCCTCACCGTTGGCCACCTGCTGAATGTCGTGCCCGGCGTGGTTGTGCTGCTCCGGGTCCGCCTGTTCCAGGGTGGTACGCATCCAGTTCATGATCTGCCCATGCAGGTCCGGCGGCTCCGATTTCGAGGTGGCCGAGTTGACCAGCACGACGGCACCCGTCGACACCACCAGCAGGATCGCCGCCGCCCATACGTAGCGGTGCCGGAGCCACCTTGCGAAACTCTCCCGGGAAATCATGATCGCTTCTCACCTCGTCGCCGGTTCTGTGCATTGCGGACCGCTGGGACGCCTCCGGCGTGTCGATGCTCGACCGCCTCGGTCGACGCGAAGACGCATGCCGGTGATACGAACGGAACACCGTGCCCGGATAGGTGTGACCGGTGAAGCTGGCCCAGGTGAGCGGCGCGCAGGCATCCGCCCGAGCGATGCGCAACCGGCACTGCGTGACTCCCGTGCTGGCCGTGCTCAGCGCGTTTGCCCCCGCGCTGCGGCGATATGAGCCATTCCAGCACGCTTGGACCCGTCCCGGCAACATCGACGACCCTCAACGGTCTCGACGACAGCCTGAACGGTCTCGGCGGCGGCGCTCAATCCGATCATCGCCGCACGACCCGACGACATCCCAGTCGCCCGTCGCCCGTCGCCCGGCACCCGGCACCCGGCACCCGGCACCCGGCACCCGGCACCCGGCACCCGGCACCCGGCACCCGGCACCCGGCACAGGATGCCGCATGTCGGGTGATCCCCGAGTCAGTAAGCCCCAACATGCCGCATGCCGCGCGCGCGACCAGGACAGGAGCGAGCGACGACATGCCGCGCGCAACCAGGACAGGAGGGAGCGACGACATGCCGCATGTCGGGCCGTCACCAGGACGGGAGAGGGCGAGTTGCGGCATGTCGGGCCGCCATGAGGACGGAAGCACCCGACTTGCGGCATGTCGGGCGTGCAACCAGGACGCGACGGAGCGACTTACGGCAGGTTGGGGTCGACTGAGGCGGGGGTGTTGCGGGCCGAACGGCAGGGCGAGCTGCGTGGTCAGTTCGGGCGCAGGGTCCAGATGACGGTCATCTCCGAGGTCGGCTTGCCTTCCTCGGTGGCGATCTCCACGCGTACCGGGAATTCGGGTCGCTCGCCGGCCTCCAACTCCGCGACCACCTCGGCCGGCGGGCGGCCGAGCCGCGCCGTCGCCCGCACCGGGCCGAGGGCGAGCTTGCGGTACGCGATCTCCGCCCGGACCGCCAGCGGCGTGGCCCGGTCGAGCAGGTGACCGAACGCGGCGAGCACCACCGCACCGGAGGCCGTCTCTCCGAGGGTGAACATGGCCCCGGCGTGCGGGCCACCGATGTGGTTGTGGGTGGCCGGCGAGTCGGGCAGCCGGACCACCGCCCGGACCGAGCCCCCCGCCTCCGGGGCCACCTCGACAAATTCGAAGCCGAGCGTACGGGCGAAGGGCACCGCCTCAAGCATGCCGGCCGCCACCTGCCGCGAGTCGATGGTCATACCCAGACGCTACCCGTCGGTAACTTGCTGGGCAAGGAGCCATTCGTGGCAGTGCAGGCGGCCGACACGCCGACTCCGGTGCACCTGCACTGCCACGGATCGGGTCAGCTCCTTCGGCGTACGCCAGGAAGGCGCGCTGATCATGCAGTTGTGGCACGCGACAAAGGGCATTTCTGCCGCATATCGAGTGCCACAACTGCATGATCGACGGAGCAGGGGGGAGGGGGAGGGGGAGGTCAGCGCCAGCCGACGTCGATGCGGTCGCCGCGCTCGTCGAAGAAGTGCAGGGCGTCCATCCGTACCTGGACCGCTAGCGGATGGCCGGCGGTGACGGCGGGGTACGGCGCGAGCCGGACCGCGAGTTCGGCCGGGCGGCGGTGGTGCCGGCCCGGGTCGTGCAGCACGCTGGTCCGGCTGCCGTTGGTCGCTTGTGTCGTCGGCTCGTTGGCCCGGCCGGTGATCCGCTGCATCACCTGGCCGAACCGGCGCAGGCCGCGCTGACCGGGCGGAGTGTCCGCGTCCGCCGGGGCACCGATGTCGTCCACCATGATGGCGGTCGCACCGATATCGAGGAAGGCGAGCGACTCGTGGCCGTGGTGTTCGAGGTAGCGGATGCGACCCTGGAGCACGTCACCGGAGGTGTCCGGAGCGACCGGGGTGAGTGCCTCGGCCCGCATCCCGACCACGATCCGCTCGCCGTGGTAGTGCGCCACGGCCCGGCTGCGGATGTCGTCCCAGGGCAGGTAGAGCGCCTGCTCCCCGAGGGTGAGCGTGACGTAACGATCGAGGTGGACGTAGACCGACGCCTCCAGCAGGTTCATCCGGGGGCTGCCCAGGAACGCGGCCACGTAGAGGGTCGCCGGCCGGCCGTACACCTGGGTCGGGGTGCCCACGTCCTGGAGGACGCCCTTGCGCATGATGGCGACCCGGTCGGCCATGGTCAGCGCCTCGGCCTGGTCGTGCGTCACGTAGATGGTGGTGACCCCCAGCTCGCGGGTCAGGCCGGAGATCTCCGCCCGCAGCTCCGCGCGCAGGCCGCTGTCCAGGTTGGACAACGGCTCGTCCATGAGGAACAGCCCGGGCCGGCGGACGATCGCCCGACCCATCGCGACCCGCTGCCGCTGCCCACCGGAGAGCTGGCTGGGGCGCCGGGCCAGTACGTCACCGATGCCGAGGGCGCTGGCCACGTCGGTGACCCGCTCGCCGCGCGGGGTCGGCTCGACCCCGGCCAACTTGAGCGGGAAGGCGATGTTGTCGTTGACGCTCATGTGCGGGTAGAGCGCGAAGTCCTGGAAGACCATCGCGATCTTCCGCTCCCGGGGCGGCAGGTCGTTGGCCAGTTCCCCGTTGAGCATCACCGCCCCGGAGGTCGGATCCTCCAGGCCCGCGACCATCCGCAGCACCGTCGACTTGCCGCAACCCGACGGCCCGAGCAGCACCATGAACTCACCGTCGTTCACGTCCAGATTGATGCTGTCGACCGCGACCGTGCCGTCGCGGAAGACCTTTGTGACGTCCTTGAGTGCGACGGTGGTCACCGTCTCCTCCCCACCTCGTCCACGGAACCCCGAATGACTGTGGCCAGGATCATGCGGATGGCACATCGGGTAAACGTGCCATGTTTGAATCGTGACAGACCTATTACGTTCCATCGATTAGCGGCGATTGTGCGGAACTTCCAACTCAGGCCGGGTTCTCGCCGAGGAACACCCGGCGCACCACCCGCTCGGCGGCACGCCCGTCCTCCAGGGCGCAGAACCGCTCCCGGAAGCGGGCCCGAGCCCGCTCGGCGTCGGGTGCGCGCAGCGCACCCGAGCGGAACACGTCGAGCAGTTCGGTGAAGGTCCGGGCCACCGGTCCGGGCGGCTCGGCGACGATGTCCAGGTAGACGCCCCGGGTCAGCCGGTAGGCGTCCCAGTCCGGCGCGTAGATGACGATCGGCCGGTCCAGGACGGCGTAGTCGAACATCGCCGACGAGTAGTCGGTGACCAGCACGTCGGCGGCGAGGTAAAGATCCTCGACCCGGGGATGGGCGCTGACGTCCAGGAGGCGACCACGGGCGGCCGGAGGTGGCAGCCGCCGGTCCCGGTCGTGGAAGTAGTGGCTTCGCATCAGCAGCAGGCCGGCGGGGCCGAGCGCGTCCAGGAAACGCTCCGGGTCGAACGGCGGCCGGTACCGGGGCAGATGCTCCCGGTGGGTCGGCGCGTACAGCACGACCTGCTCACCGAGGCCGGCGTCGAGCTCCGCGCGCAGCCGCAGCACCTCTTCGGGGGCCGCGGTGACCAACCGGTCGTTGCGCGGGTAGCCCACCTCCAAAGTGGCGTACCCGGCCGGATAGGCGCGTTCCCACATCTGGGTGGAGAAGCTGTTCGAGGTGATGCTGTAGTCCCAACGGTCCACCCGGCGCAGCAGACCGGCGAAGTCCATCCCGCCCGCGCCCAGCGGATAGCGCTGCTGGTCCAGCCCCATCACCTTGACCGGGGTGCCGTGGTGGGTCTGCACGTGCACCGTGCCTGGCCGCTTGCGCACCGAGTCCGGGAAGTTGACGTTGTTGATCAGCCATCGGGCCCGGGCCAGCACCCGGTGGTACGCGGGTGTGCCCGCGACCACGTACTCGACCCCCTTCGGCAGCGTGTGCACCCGGTCCCGCCGGACGATCCACACCCCCCGGACCTGCGGTGCGAGCCGGCGCGCTGCTTCGTAGATCGCGGCGGGATTGCAGGTGTAGCCGCGGTACCAGTACGCGGCGTAGACGGCCAGGTTCTCCTCCACCGGCCGACGCCGCTCGGCCCGCTGGTACTGGCGCAGCACCGCGTCACGGGCCCGCCGTACCCCGACCCGGGCCGGTGGCAGCACCCGACGGCCGGCGCCGCCGGCAACCCGGCGAACGGTCTCCCCCGCCCGGCTCGCGGCCCGCAACGCGCTGAACGTACGCCATCGGCCGGCCGCCACCAGCCGGTGCTTGAGCCCCGCCACCCCACCCGGCACCCGGTGCCCGTCGGACGGCCGGAACCGGGCGTGCTCGATGGCGACCCGGGAAAAGAAGGTAGGTCGCAGCTCGGGCCCGATCCGGTCGCCGTTGCCGAGCACCACCAGGTAGTGCCACATCATCCGCTCGAAGATCGCCGGCCGCAGCTCCTCGGCCCCGAACCGGTCCAACTCCCGGAACACCCGGTGCCACTGCTCGAACACGTCGAAGTGGCGCTCGCCGCGGGTCCTCGTGATCGCCCCCGCCCGCCGCTGCCGATAGTTGACGCAGACCACGTCCAGCACGCCGATCCGGTCGGCGGCCAGCAGCGTCGGGTAGCTGAAGGAGACATCCTCGTACCAGCCGGGTGCGAAGCGTAGCCCCACGTCGGCCAGGAACTGCCGGCGGACCAGCCGGTTCCACGCGGTGTGCAGCAGTCGCACCGTCTCCGGCCGCTCGACCAGCCGGAACGTGACAGGACCGGGCGGAACGGGAAAGACCTCGGCCATGGCGCTGCGGGTCACCGTGTCGTCCCAGTGCGCGCGTACGTGGTCGACGAGCAGCACGTCCGGGCGGGTCTCGCGCAGTCGGGCGGCCACCTCGACCAGGCAGTCCGCCGTCAGCCAGTCGTCACCGTCGACGAACCAGACGTACTCGCCGACGGCCCGGTCCAGCCCGACGTTGCGCGCTGGGCCGAGCCCGACGTTGCGGTCCAGGCGTACGGCGGTCACCCGGTCGTCGCGCTCGGCGTACTCGGCGAGGATGTCGCCACTGCCGTCCGGTGAGCAGTCGTCGACCCCGATCACCTCAATGTCGGCAACCGGTTGGGCGAGGATCGAATCCAGGCATTCCCGCAGGTAGCCCTGCACCCGGAAAGCCGGGACGACGAAGCTGACAAGCGTCATCGTCCCGGCCCCTCCTCAGCGCGTCGCGCGACCTCCCGCACCCGCCGGCACCTGCGCGGCACGTACCGGCCGGACCACCCAGGCCAGCACCACGCTCGCCACGAACAGGGCCAACAGGTAGATACCGAGTGTAGCCAGACCAATACTCATGATTCCGGCGATCGCCGCCAGGGCCAGTACCGCCGAACGCCCCTCCCAGCCGAGCGTGGCGGCGTGCAGCGGCGGTGCGGGCTGCCGTTTCTCCAGCCGGGCGACCAGGTCGTAGTGGTGCAGGGTGAGCACGAAGACGTACCCGAAGATGAGCCACGGCGGCGCGCCGCCGATCACGCCGACCGCGATGGCGAACAGGAACTCGGCCGTCCGCAACGCCGCCGGCACCAGCCAGTCCAGCGGCCCGTTGTGCGCCGCCCGCGCCCCGGCCGCGCCGACCAGCAGGGACAGCAGCACCAGCGGAACCGCCGCCCAGCGCAGCCACGGCGGCACGCCGTTCCCGCTGACCTCCACCAACGTCACCAGCAGCAGGATCGCCGCGCCGAGCGCCGCCACCACCGCGAGCGCCAGGGGCCCCGGCCGCCGCAGCACCGGTAGCCGGACGGCCAGCGGGCCGTCGTCACGGTGCAGGGTCGCGTCGAGCGTGTCCAGCACCGGCACCCACATCCAGCGGGCCCGCAGGGTACGCAGCGCGCCGGTGTAAGCGAACGCCAGCACACCCCAGGTCAGCACCGCTAGCAGGGCGATCCGCTGGTCGAAGAGCGCCACGGTCAGCGAGATCAACGCCCACCGCTCCCCGATCGGGAAGACCACCGTGCGCTTGAGCCAGTACGACACCGAGCCGGCATCGGCCTGCACCCGCGTCGACGCGGCGTTCAGCCGGTCACCGATGCCGCCGCCACCAGCACCGACGCTCTTCGGCCGGCGTGCCGCCTCATCGTGCAGCACGCCGTACCACGCGTCGGTCATGTGCCGCACGGTCTGCATCGTCATCGCGGCGATGGCGAGGGCCCAGCCGTACCGGAACCCGGCCTGGGTCGCGCCGAGACCGAGCCCGGCGTAGACCAGGTACTCCTTCGCCCGGTCGGCCATGGTGTCCAGCCAGCCGCCCCAGGCGCTGAAGTTGCGGGTGTAGCGGGCCAACTGGCCGTCCACGCAGTCCAGCACGAACCCGAGATAGAGCAGCACCGCCCCGACGACCAGCAGCGGCCGGCCACCGGCGGCGAACATCGCCGCCGCCGCCACCGCGAAGGCCACCGACACCATGGTCACCGCCGTCGGGCTCAACCCCAGCCGGGCACAGAGCTTGGTGACGTACGGCGACCAGGTGCTGACAAAGTAGGTGGTGAAGAAGTCGTCCTTCTCCTTCACCGACAGCCGCAGCTCGGCCCGGTCCTCGTCGACCGCGGCCACCGCCGCCTCCGCCCGGGCCAGCCCCGCGGCCTCGTCGACCCGGTGCGCGACGAGCAGGCGTACCCGGTGCGCGAAGACCAGCGCGCCCTGCCCGGTGAGGGCGGCGAAGAGCTGGTCCACGACGGGCCCCGCCGCTGCATCCGGGCGGGCGGCCGGCCCGGCCGGTTCGACCGGTCCCGCCCGCTCGGTCGGTCCGGCCGACTCGAACAGCTCGACCGCGACGGCTCCGGCCGGTAGCCGACCGGCGGCGACCGCACGGGCGGCGGCCACCAGCGCCGGTACGTCCTCCCGGCCGACCCGGACCGCACCGCCGAAGATGCCGGTGGCCGCACCTCCCACCAACTGTTCGGGGCGGCCCGCTTCAACCACCTGGCCGCGCTCCTCGCGCAACACCGTCCGTCCATCGCTGGGCGGATCGGTAAGCACCAGCGCCACGGTCGGCCCGACCGGACTGGTCAGCAGGTGACGCAGTACGGCCGTGTGGGCGACCAGGTCGGCCCCGCTGATCACCACCAGGCCGGTCGCCGAGCCGGCCAGTTCGGCCAGCTCGTCCAGGTCGGCGGCCACCCGCACCTCGGCCGCCCCGGCTTGGCGCCACTGACTGGCCAGCCGTTCGCCCGTGCTCTCGCCGGTGCCCGTCGGCAGGCTCGCGGCCGGTGATCCGGCGGCGAGCACGATCGCGAGGGTCACCGGGGAACCGCGTCGTGGTACGCGGCCAGCGCCTCGGCGATCGTGCCGTCGACGCTCAGCCGACCCGCGTCGAGGTAGAGCCCCCGACGGCAGAACCGGGTCAGATCCTTTTCGTTGTGTGACACCAGCACCAGAGTGCGCCCCTCCCCGAGCAGCCGATCGATGGTCGTGTAGCACTTTTCCCGGAACTCGGCGTCGCCGACCGCCGTCACCTCGTCCATCAGCAGGATCGGGTGCGGCAGGTGCGAGATGATCGCGAAGCCGAGCCGCACCTTCATGCCGGACGAGTAGTGGCGTACCGAGGTGTCGATGGCCCGTTCCACCTGCTCACCGGCGAACGAGACGATGTCGTCGAAGTGCCGTTTCAGATAGCCCGACGAGAGCCCGTGCAGGCCGCCCACCAGGTACAGGTTCTCCCGGCCGGTCAGGTCGTTGGAGAAGCCGGCGGAGAGTTCCAGCAGCGGCGCGACGTCGCCGGAGACCCGGATCCGCCCCTCGTCGGGGATCAGCACCCCGGCGATCAGCCGTAGCAGGGTGCTCTTGCCGGTGCCGTTGCGGCCGACCACCCCGACGGTCTCCCCCGGCGCGATCGCGAAGGAGACGTCGCGCAGCGGCCAGAACCGGCCGTCGGCGGCACCCCGCGTACCCCGGTGGATGAACAGCTCCCGCAGCCGCAACTGCCGGCGGCGGTTGCGGACGAACCGGATGCCGAGGCCCTCCGCCTCGATGATCGCCTCACTCATCAGAGTTCCTTGAGCACGGCGGGTTCGAGCCGGCGGAAGGCCCACCAGCCGGCCACGAGCAGCAGCACGCTGATGCCGACGGTGGTGGCGAGCAGTCGGGCACCCGGGAACTCGTCCGGGTACCACACCGCGTGGTGCAGCTGGAAGATGCCGACCAGCGGGTTGAGTTCGTAGGTCACCCGGACCCAGCCCGGCAGGCCGGAGTCGTGGACCAGGCTCAGCGGGTAGATGATCGGCGTGGCGTAGAAGAGCACCCGGATGACCAGGCGCATGAACCGCTCCACGTCGCGCATCAGCACGTTGAACGCCGACAGCAGCAACGCCAGCCCGATCAGCAGGATCGCCTGCACCAGCACCGCAAGCGGCAGGGCGAGCAGCGACCAACCTGGTTCGATCCGGCCCTGCGCCGCGTACCAGACCGCGATGGCGGCGAGGATCGGCAGGCCGGCAGCGTACTCGGCGAAGCGGCCGGCGACCCGGCCGATCGGGAAGACCTGCCGGGGGACGTTCATCGTGGTGATCAACCGGGCCTGGCCGGTGAGTGCGTGGGTGGCCTCGCTCAGCGCCGAGCTGGTCCACATCCAGGCGAAGATCCCGGTGATCAGGAACAGCGGGTACGACCCGGCGGCCTCGCCGAGATACCGGTTGGTGTCGCGGGAGTAGAGCACGCCGAAGACGAACCAGTAGATAGCGCCCATGCCCAGCGGCTCGATCAACGACCAGAGGTAACCCAGCACCGACTGCTGGTACTTCACCGCCAGGTCGCGCCGGACCAGGATGCGCAGCGAGTTGCGGTGCGACCACAACGCCCCGACGCCAGAGGTCACCGCCGTCTCCCGCCTGGTAAGAGCCTCGGCCAGGACCCGCCTCGCCTCCACCGCCCTGCTGCCGGCCGTGCTAAACGGACGACAGGTTAGCAGCCGGTGAACGCTGCCCCACGAGCGCTCAGCACTCGATCACGTTGACAGCCAGGCCACCGCGCGCCGTCTCCTTGTACTTGACCTTCATGTCGGCACCGGTCTCCCGCATGGTCTTGATGACCTTGTCGAGCGAGACGGCGTGCACCCCGTCGCCACGCAGCGCCAGCCGGGCGGCGGTGATCGCCTTGATGCTAGCCACCGCGTTGCGCTCGATGCACGGGATCTGCACCAGGCCACCCACCGGGTCGCAGGTCAGTCCCAGGTTGTGCTCCATGCCGATCTCGGCCGCGTTCTCCACCTGGGCCGGCGTGCCGCCCAGCGCCTCAGCCAGCCCGGCAGCGGCCATCGAACAGGCCGAACCGACCTCCCCCTGGCAGCCCACCTCCGCGCCGGAGATGGACGCGTTCTCCTTGAACAGCACCCCGATGGCGCCGGCCGCCAGCAGGAAACGCACCACTCCCTCCTCGGAGGCGCCCGGCACGAACCGGGTGTAGTAGTGCAGTACCGCCGGGATGATCCCGGCCGCCCCGTTGGTCGGCGCGGTCACCACCCGGCCGCCGGCCGCGTTCTCCTCGTTGACGGCCAGCGCGAACAGCGTCACCCAGTCCATCACGTGCAGCGGATCCCCACCGGCGCCCGCTACCGGTCCGCCGGGTGCAGTCGCGGCCGGGGCGGCGTCAGCCTCCAGACTGCGACGCAGCTCGGCGGCGCGGCGGCGCACCTTCAGGCCGCCGGGCAGGGTGCCATCGCGGGTGCAGCCACGCTCGACGCACTCCCGCATGACCCGCCAGATGTCGAGCAACCCGGCTCGGACGTCCGCCTCGGCCCGCCAGGACACCTCGTTGGCGAGCATGACCTCGCTGATGGAAAGCCCGGTCGCGGCGGTCACGTCGAGCAGTTGCGCGCCGGTGAGGAACGGGTACCGGACCGGGGTGCTGTCCGGTTTGATCCGGTCCGCCCCGGCCGCGGCCTCGTCCACCACGAACCCGCCACCCACGGAGTAGTAGGTACGCGTCCGCACCTCGACCCCGCCCGCGTCGTACGCCGAAAAGATCATCCCATTCGGGTGGTACGGCAACGATCGGCGGCGGTGCAGCGTCAGATCCCGCTCCGGGTCAAAGTCGATCTCGTGGGTGCCGGACAGGGACAGCCGGTGCTCCGCCCGGATCTGGCCCACCCGCGCCTCGACGCCGTCCGTGTCGACCGTCTCGGGATCCTCGCCGGCCAGGCCGAGCAGCACCGCCCGGTCGCTGCCGTGCCCGTGCCCGGTGGCGCCGAGGGAGCCGAACAACTCGGCCCGCACCCGGGCGGTGCCGGTGAGCAAACCGTCGGCCTTGAGCCCGGCGACGAAGGTCCGCGCCGCCCGCATCGGCCCCACGGTGTGCGAACTGGATGGCCCGATACCCACACTGAACAGGTCGAACACGCTGATCATGACTGTGCCTTCTCGCCGTCGCCGGGATCACCGGTCAGCGGCCGGTCATGGTCGGCTCCGTGCTGCGGACCCGACCGGTCGTGGCCGGTCCTCGCTGCGGTCCGGCCCTGGTGACGCCCGGGTGCGGGCGTCCGACCGGCGAGCCTACTACCCAGGACGCGACCATGACCGACGTGCGAGCGCTGTCGAGCTGACGGCGCAGACGAATCACACCCGCGATAGCGCAGACGGTCCAACTCGACACCAATCGCGGCATCGCCGTCACCCCTGATCCCGACGGCAGGCGTCGTCCGGAACCCACGCGGGTAAGCACCTACGGGTCAGCAGGGTGGCCTTCCTCCTCCCGACCGAGGTCAGGGCGGCCATCCGTGCCTAGCGTTGAATCCAGCAGCGGCGGAGAGCCGCAGAGGGGAAGTGACACGAATGAGTCGCAAACTCGTCCGGCCCCGCCAGGGGCGCATGCTCGCTGGCGTCTGCGCCGGCCTGGCCCGCCGGTTCGGCACCTCGGCCGGGTTGATCAGGCTGCTGTTCCTGCTGTCGCTCCTGCTCCCGGGCACCCAGGTGATCGTCTACCTGGCGCTCTGGATCATCATGCCCAACGAGGACCGCCACCTGGCACCCGGCCACTAGCCCCCTTCCCCTCACTCCCACGCCGCGCACCCCACACCCCACACCCCGCCCCCCACGCCGCAAGCCGCAAGCCGGTGCAACTTCAGGGTTGCTGCCTGCCGCGCGTCGGATACAGCAACAGACTTGAAGTTGCACGCCCAGCTACGGGGGAGCGCTGCGCGCCCTCGCCGACGGTGGGCATGCCACCACGCTGGGCTGGTCGCCTGCGAAGGGGGCGGCCTTGTCGGCGGCGGCGGAGGGGGCTGCCCGGGGCGGCTCACGGTGGGGCGGGGCGGGCGTGGGGGTGGGGGTGGGAGGTTGTCAGGGGGCGATGTAGGTGACGTTGACCTGTTCGAAGCCGAGCGAGCGGAGCAGCCCTTCCAGCATCTTGCGGGTGTTCTCCTCGGCGCGGGCATTCAGGCCGCTGTCCCGGGCCGCCGCGGTGATCCGGTCCTCGGCCAGCCGGTAGACCTCCTGCTGCCGGTTCGGGTCACCGCCGATCAGGTCACCGACGCGGTTGAGCAGGCCGCGCTCCTCCGCGAAGACGTAGCTCTTCTCCAGGTCGAGGTTGGTCTCGGCCAGCTGCGGTGCCGGCAGCCTGATCTCGACCGACTTCCCGTCGGCCGACTGCACGATCGCCCCCTCGGTGAGCGTGCCGAAGTCGACGTACGCCTCGACGCTGCCTGACCCGACGAACAAGGTCCGCTGGTTGAGCAGCCAGTCCGGCACATTGCGCCGGTCGTTCTGCAGGTCGACCACGACCTGGAAGTTGCCCTCGGCGGCCACGTAGCGGCTGAGATCCTGCATCGACTCGAGCAGTGCCGGCTGCGTGCGGTCGGTCTGTTCCTTGGTGAACGGGTTGCGGAACTCGGGCAGGATCCCGGTGGTCTGCACGCCGAGCAGCACCACCACCGCGAGCGCCGCGGCGCCGAGCACCCAGAGCAGGGCACGGACCGCTCCGCCACCTGACTGCGGGGCCGGCGGTGGTGTGTCCGGGGCGTCCGTGAGCACATCGCCCGACCCGTGGTCGGCAAACCTGCTGGTGGGCTCGTTGATGTCGCCGTCGCGTGCCATCGCCCTCACCGTCCTCGTCAGACGCGGTCTCTGTTGATGACGGTAAGCCCAACGTACGACAGCCGCTCGTCGAGCCCGTCAGATGGACCCGGCCAGGGTCAGGTGAACGCGGAGACCCCGGTGAGCCGCTGCCCGACGACCAACTGGTGGATCTCCGAGGTGCCCTCGTAGGTCAGCACGCTCTCCAGGTTGTTGGCGTGCCGCATCACCGGATAGTCCCCGGAAACCCCGTTGGCGCCGAGGATGGTCCGGCACTGCCGGGCGATGGCCAACGCCTCCCGTACGTTGTTCAGTTTGCCGACGCTGACCTGCTCCGGGCGCAGCTTTCCGGCGTCGGCCAGCCGGCCGAGCTGGAGGGCCAGCAGATAGCCCTTGTTCCACTCGACCGCCATGTCGGCGAGCTTGGCCTGGGTGAGCTGAAAGCCGGCCAGCGGCCGCCCGAACTGGGTGCGGGTGGTCGCGTACGTGAGCGCGGTTTCCAGGCAGTCGCGGGCCGCGCCGAGGGCACCCCAGACGATGCCGTGCCGGGCCTCGGTCAGGCAGCTCAGCGGTGCCTTCAAGCCGGTGGCATCGGGCAGTTGCGCGTCCGCCGGCAGCCGGACGTCGTCGAGGGAGATCTCTCCGGTCAGCGACGCACGCAGCGACATCTTTCGAGTGATCTCCCGCGCCGTCACCCCCGGCGTGTCCATCGGTACGACGAAGCCCCGCACCCCGGAGTCGGTGCGCGCCCAGATCACCGCCACGTCGGCGATCGGCGCATTGGTGATCCACATCTTGCTGCCGTCGAGCACCCAGTCGTCGCCCTCGCGGCGTGCCCGGGTGGACATCGACCCCGGGTCGGAGCCGTGGTCCGGCTCGGTCAGTCCGAACGAGCCGATCGCCTCGCCGGCCGCCATCGCCGGCAGCCAGCGCTGCTTCTGCTCCTCGCTGCCGTAGCGCCAGATCGCGTACATGGCCAGTGAGCCCTGCACCGAGACCAGCGACCGGACACCGGAGTCACCGGCCTCCAGTTCCAGGCAGGCCAGCCCGTACGCGACGGCCGTCGAGCCGGCACAGCCGTACCCGGTCAGGTGCATGCCGAGCAGGCCGAGCTTGCCGAACTCGCGGGCCAGGTCGCGGGCCGGCACCTGACCGGCCTCGTACCAGCCGGCGACGTGCGGGCGGACCAGGTCGTCGACCACCTGACGCACGACGGCGCGGATCGCCCGCTCCTCCTCGGTCAGCGACGCATCCAGGTCGAGCAGGTCAACCGGAGTCACTCGACCGCCTCGGCGAGCACGAGCACCCGGGCGTGGATCTGGTTGCGCTGTTGCAGCGCGGCACGCAGCGCCCGGTGCAGACCGTCTTCCAGGTAGAGACCACCGTTCCACTGCACGACGTGCGGAAACAGGTCACCGTAGAAGGTGGAGTCCTCGGCGAGGAGCTTGTCCAGCGCCAGCTCGCGCTTGGTGGTGATGAGCTGATCCAGGCGCAGTGGGCGGGGCGGAATCTCCGCCCACTGCTTCAGGGTCAGGTTGTGTTCCGGATAGGGACGCCCGTCCCGGACCGCTCTGAAGATCACGACGGCACGCTCCCCTCCCCCTGGCCAGCCGGTACCACGACGCCGGGCCGGGTCGCGGCACGGCACCGCGACCTGCGGCGCCGATGACCGTGCCAGCGTAGCCGGACCCCGCACCCCACGTTCTGCTCCCTGATGCCAGTTTCGCCACCGGTCGTCCGGTTCTCAACCGGACGAAACCACCGGTTCGGGTCAGCTCCACCGCCCCCGCCGGACGACCTCGTCCACCGGACGGCGTCCGCGACGCAGCGATGGTGACCGGTGGTCGGCGGCTCTGTAACCGACAGTGAGGGCACCGATCGGGTGGTACGCCTCCGGCACACCGAACGCCTCCCGGTAGGACGCCAACCGCTGCGGCGGGATGCCGAAGAAACAGCAACCCAGCCCCTCGTCCACGGCGGTGAGCATCATCAGCAGTGCGGCGAAGCCGGTGTCGACGTACCAGTAGGGCACCGGCCAACGATCCGTCGACCGGTCAGCCCAACCCTTGTCCGGCTCCGCGTACCGCTCCAGGTAGACCGAGCGGTTGGCGTGCGGCACCACGATCAACGGTGCCCGACGCATCCCGGTCAGCCACCGCTGCATCCCGCCGCCCTCCGGGGTGCTGGCGGCCCAGAAACGCTCCCGGTCCTCCGGCGACTCCAGCACCAGGAAGCCCCACCCCTGTGAGAACCCGGCAGACGGGGCCCGCACCGCGTGCTCCAGCAGCCGTTCCACCACCTCCGGCGGGACCGGCCGGTCCGGGTCGTAGTTGCGCACCATCCGGCGCCGCCGGACGACCTCCGCGAACTCCACGCCGTACTCCTCACGTGCCCGCCCGGTCCGCGACCGGACGCTCAGCCACCCGGCCGAATGCCCCAGCTCCCGCGCCAGGTGTCACCCGGCGCCAGGGTGATGAGATCCCGGCCGGAGCGGAACGCATCCGGCGGGCAGGTCATCGGCTCCACCGCCACCGACCGGCGGAACCGCTCGCCGGTCAGCGTGTCACCGGTGAAGACCTGCCACCAGCCGAACTGGTCGTCGGCCCAGATCCGTAGCCCGGTCGAGGAGTCCGGCCCGGTCAGCGTCACCGAGGAGCTGCCGTCGGCGTCCCGGTTCACCTGCCCGAAGGCGAGATCCAGGACGGCCTCACCGATGCGACGCGGCTCGGTGTAGTCGTACTCGGTACCGGCCACCGCGGCCGCGCCGACCGGTAGCAGCCGACCGTCCAGCAGCAGCCGGGACCGGCCGGGTACGCGCAGCGCGATGTCCTCCACGGACACCCCCGGCAGTTGCAGGTACGGGTGCACGGAGAAGCCGAAGGGCACCGTCTCGGTGCCGACGTTCGTGACGTCGTGCTCGGCGCGCAACCCGTCGGCGCCCACGATCCACCTGGTACGCAGCCGCAGCGGCCACGGGTAACCAGGCTGTGGCAGCAGGTCGTAGCCGACCGTGACCTCGTCCGGCCGCTGCTCGATCAGGTGCCACGATGCCCAGTTCACCAGGCCATGGATGGCGTTGTGCCGCTCCGGCTCGGTCAGATTCAGCTGCCTCGACTGCCCGGCGAAGGTGTAGACGCCGTCGCGGATCCGGTTCGGCCAGGGTGCCAGCACCTGCCCCGCCGAGCCCGGGCACACCTCGTCGGTGGCGTACCCGTCGAGATGCTCGACCCCGTCCTGGCGGTAGGCGCGGAGCCCGCCGCCCAGCTCGACGATGACCGCCTCGTGGCCGGCGGCTGAGATGCTCCACTGCGCTCCCGACAGGGGAAGCGGATCGCGGCTGTCCATTCGCCAGACCCTAGCCGCCGACGCCATTGTTCGCTCGCCGCGGTCGGCGGCCCTCGTCGTGCTCGCGTCCACCCGCTGCGGTCGGTGGCCGGTAGCGGGTCAGCGCCGGGAAGGCCACGGCGAGCAGCACCGCGAGCACCGCCGCCGCGACACCACCACCGATCCAGGCCACCCCGCTGCCGAACCCGGCCGCCATGGCACCGGCCCGCAGGTCCCCCAGGCGCGGACCGCCGGCCACCACGACGGTGTTGACGCCCTGGAGCCGACCGCGCATCCGATCCGGAGCGTAGATCAACAACATCGACTGCCGTACCACCGAGCTGACCAGGTCAGCGGCGCCGGCCAGCACCAGCAGTACGACCACCAGCCAGAGCTGGCCGGCCAGTCCGGCCAACGCCACGGCGACGCCCCAGCCCACCACGGCGAGCACCAGCACCAGCCCCTGCCGGCGAACCTGGCCGATCCAACCCGAGACCAGGCCGGCGAGCAGTGAGCCGATCGCGATGGAACTGTAGAGCCAGCCCACCGCCGCGCCGCCACCGAACCGTTCGGTCGCCACCTCGGGGAAGAGTGCTCGCGGGAAGGCGAACACCATCGCGATGAGGTCGATGGCGAAGGAGAGCAGCAGCACCGGGCTGCCGGCCAGGTACCGCACCCCGTCGACGATGCTGCGCAGTCCCGCCTGCCGGGGCCCGCCGTCTGGATCAGGTTCCGGCGGCATGGCTGGCAGCCGCAGCGCCGCCCAGACCAGGGCGGCGAGCAGCGTCGCGTCCACGGCGTAGGCGACCGGCAGCGCCACCCCGAGGTCCCAGATCGCCAGGATCAGGCCGGCGGCCAGCGGCCCGAGGACCGCGGTGGCCATGGCGGTGGTGAAGTTCAACGTGGTGGCCGCCGGCACCAGCTCGGTCGGGACCAGCCGGGCCACGAGCGCCCCACGGGCCGGCCCGGAGATCGCGAACGCCACCGAACTCAATGCGACAAGGGCCAGTAGGAGAACCGGGCTGCCGACCCCCAGCAGCGCCTGGGTCAGCAGCCCCAGCACAGCCACCCAGAGCAGGACCGAGCCGCCCAGCAGCACCCGCCGCCGGTCGATGGCGTCGGCGACCGCCCCGCCCCAGAGTCCGAAGACCAGCAGCGGTACGAAGGCGGCGACGCCGAGCAGGCCGACCCAGAGGGAGTCCTCGGTCAACGCGTACATCTCCACCGGCACCGCGACGGCGGTGAACTGGAAACCGAACATCGCGATGGCGTTGCCGGCCCAGAGCCGCCGGTACGCCGGCACCCGCAGCGGGCGTAGATCGATCGCCCAGCGGCGCTGCTCGCGCGGCCGGTCGGTGCTGCCGACGGTCACGGTGCCAGCCGCTCCACGACCCAGCCCGCGCCGGTACGCCGGAACCGCAGCCGGTCGTGCAGCCGACTGGCCCGGCCCTGCCAGAACTCCACCGAGTCGGGACGTACCCGCAACCCGCCCCAGTGCGGCGGAGCGGGGATCGGGTCCACGTCGGCGAAGCGCTCGGCCGCGGCCCGGTAGGCGTCGTCGAGGGCGGCCCGTTCCGGCAGCACCGACGACTGGGCGCTGGCCCAGGCACCGAGCTGCGAGCCACGCGGCCGGCTGGCGAAGTACGCCTCCGTCTCGGCCCGGTCGACTCGTTCCACCGGACCGGTGACGATCACCTGCCGCTGCATCGGAAACCAGGGAAAGAGCAGGCTGGCGTACGGGTTGGCGGCCACCTCGGCGCCCTTGCGCGAGCCGTAGTTGGTGAACAGCACGAAACCCTCCGGGTCGTACCCCTTGAGCAGCACCGTCCGCGCGCTCGGCCGCCCGGCGGCGTCGGCGGTGCCGAGCACCATGGCGTTCGGCTCGGGCAGTTCGGCGGCGACCGCGTCGGCGAACCACCTGTCGAACTGGGTGTGCCAGTCGTCGGCCAGGTCGCTCTCCATCAGGCCGGAATCGGCGGCGTACTCGTGCCGCATCCCGGCTGGCACCGGTGTGTCCCCCATCACGTTCCCGCTCCTCCCCCGTCGGGCCGGTACGCGCCCGCCGACCAGCCCGTCCGGCCCAGTCTTATCCGTGCCGGAAGGGGCCCGGCAAGCGGGATGTCGCCAGCAGCACATCGACAGCGTCTCGCGCACCCGGTCACCAGCAGGCAAGATGTCACGAACACATCCCTGAGGGTCGCCTAAGGCGCTCACCCGGCCGGGGCCGGGACACCGAGCCCGGGCGGGCGCACCGACCACACACCAGGAGCAGTGAGATGGCCGATTTCAAACCCGGACTTGAGGGCGTCGTAGCCTTCGAAACCGAGATCGCCGAGCCCGACCGCGAGGGCGGTGCGCTGCGCTATCGCGGGGTCGACATCGAGGACCTGATCGGCCAGGTCTCCTTCGGCAACGTCTGGGCGCTGCTGGTCGACGGCCGCTTCGGCCCCGGCCTGCCGCCGGCCGAGCCGTTCCCGGTGCCGGTGCACTCCGGCGACATCCGGGTCGACGTGCAGTCCGCCGTCGCCATGCTCGCTCCGTACTGGGGCTTGCAGCAGTTGCTGGACATCTCCGACGGGCAGGCCCGCGAGGACCTGGCCCGGGTGTCGGTCACCGCCCTCTCCTTCGTCGCCCAATCCGCTCGCGGCCTCGGGCTGCCGGCGGTCCCGCAGAAGGAAATCGACAAGGCGGAGACGGTCGTCGAGCGCTTCATGAAGCGGTGGCGCGGCGAGCCCGACCCGAGGCATGTCAAGGCCGTCGACGCGTACTTCATCTCGGCCGCCGAGCACGGCCTGAACGCCTCCACCTTCACCGCCCGGATCGTCGCCTCCACCGGCGCGGACGCTGCCGCCTGCATCTCCTCGGGCATCGGGGCACTCTCCGGCCCGCTGCACGGCGGCGCGCCGTCGCGGGTGCTGACCATGCTGGAGGCGGTCGAGCGCAGCGGTGACGCGGAGGGCTATGTCAAGGGCGTGCTCGACCGGGGTGAGCGGCTGATGGGCTTCGGTCACCGGGTCTACCGGGCCGAGGATCCGCGCGCCCGAGTGCTCCGCCGCACCGCCAGGGAACTGGGGGCCCCGCGCTTCGAGGTCGCCGAGGCCCTGGAGAAGGCCGCCCTCGCCGAGTTGCAGGCCCGCCGACCGGATCGGGTGCTCGCCACCAACGTCGAGTTCTGGTCCGCCGTGGTGCTCGACTTCGCCGAGGTGCCGGCACACATGTTCACCTCCATGTTCACCTGTGCCCGGATGGGCGGTTGGAGCGCCCACATCCTGGAGCAGAAGAAGCTCCAGCGACTGGTTCGTCCCTCGGCCCGCTACGTGGGCCCGGGCACCCGCAAGCCGCACGAGGTCGACGGCTGGGACGCCGTCCCGCACGACGTCTGAGATGCAGCGGAAGGGCCCCTCTGCTGGACGGCGGAGGGGCCCTTCCGACTGCTCGGGCATCGGCGGCCAGCCGAAAGCGGCCGGCAGACGGACGTGGCCGGCAGACGGACGTGGCCGGCAGACGGACGTCGCCGGCAGGCGGGGCGGCTGACGGCGGAGCCGACGAGCGGGAGCGGGTCGACAGGCCGCGGCAGGCCAGGTCGGCCGGCTGTGGCGGACGCCTCATGGTTCAGGGTGGGACCAGCGCCCGGACCGGCGGTGACTGGTGCGAGGATAAAGTCCGGCAGCGCTGCCGGACGGGCTCCGACCCGGCAACGCCGTGCGGTCACGCACGCGTCCGCGGTCGGTCCACGCCCATTCTGCTCACCCGGGCCCCGACCCATGCGGAAGGATCTTGAACACCGTGGCTGACGCACCGACCATCCGGATTCCCGACGAGATCAAGCCCGCCGACGGCCGATTCGGCTGCGGGCCGTCCAAGGTCCGTCCGGCCGCGGTCTCCGCGCTCGCCGAGGTGGCCACGAGCTACCTGGGCACCTCGCACCGGCAGAAGACCGTCCGAGACCAGGTGGCCCGGTTGCGCTCCGGCATCGCCCAGTTCTTCTCCCTCCCCGAAGGCTACGAGGTGATCATCGGCAACGGTGGCACCACCGCCTTCTGGGAGGTCGCCACGTTCGGCCTGATCCGGGACCGGGCCCAGTTCGCCAGCTTCGGCGAGTTCGGCGCCAAGTTCGCCAAGGCCGTCAAGGACGCGCCCTTCCTCGGTGAGCCGACGGTCCGCAAGTCCGACGCGGGCAGCGCCCCGGCCCTGGCCGCCGAGGCGGGCGTGGATGTGTACGCCACCCCGCACAACGAGACCTCGACCGGCGTGGCGGTGCCGATCGGCCGGGTGGCCGGCGCGGACCCGGGCTCCCTGCTGCTGGTCGACGCCACCTCCGGTGCCGGCGGGCTTGAGGTCAACGTGGGCGAGACCGACGTGTACTACTTCGCCCCCCAGAAGTGCTTCGGCTCCGACGGCGGGCTCTGGCTGGCCCTGATGTCGCCGGCCGCGCTGGAGCGGGCCGCCGAGGTCAAGGCCTCGGGACGGTACATTCCGGCCTTCCTCGACCTGGTCACCGCGATCGACAACTCGCGGCTGGAGCAGACGTACAACACCCCGGCGCTGGCGACCATCTTCCTCGCCGCGGAGCAGACCGACTGGATGAACTCCCAGGGCGGTCTGGCCTGGGCGGCCAAGCGCACCGCCGAGAGCGCCTCGGTCGTCTACGGCTGGGCCGAGCGCTCCTCCTTCGCCACGCCGTTCGTCACCGACCCGGCGCTGCGCTCCAACGTGGTCGCCACCATCGACTTCGCCGACGGGGTGGATGCCGGAGCGATCGCGAAGGTGCTGCGCGCCAACGGCATCGTCGACACCGAGCCGTACCGCAAGCTGGGTCGCAACCAGCTGCGGGTGGCGCTCTTCCCGGCCGTCGAGCCGACCGATGTCGAGGCGCTGACCGCGTCCATCGACTACGTCGTCGAGCGGCTGTAACCGCCGACCCGGCCCTGCCACGGGCCCGGCACCCCGACCGGGGTGCCGGGCCCGCACCGTGTGATGCCCCGGTCGGCGTCCGGCACTCAGCTGATCCCGCACCACTTCGGACCGTCTACCACGCCACTGTCGGCCACCGACAGCTGACCCGTGACACAGCGGCGGAGCAGGCGGATCCGCCGCTTACCCGGGCGTGGCGTCTCCCACCGGGAGACGGATGGGCGTACCGTGGAGCGCAACGCCCCGGGTGGCCGGCTCGTGGCGTACGGCCAGCGAAGCGGGACGGAGGCAACGCGATGCGCCCAGTACGCTTCGTCGCCCTCTCCGAGGACGGCCAGGCCCTGGTGCTCGCCGACGAGGTCGGGCGGCTGCTCGCCCTGCCGTTGGACGAGCGTGTCGCCGGAGCGCTGCACGCCGAGCCGGGTACGCCCACGCTCGCGGTGGCCCCGGCCGCTGCCGACCCGGTGCCCTCGCTGTCTCCTCGGGACATCCAGGCCCGGATCCGCTCGGGCGAGTCCGCCGAGGACGTCGCCCGGATCGCCGGTGTCCCGGTCGACCGGGTGCTCCGCTACGCCGGGCCGGTGCTCCAGGAGCGCGCGATGCTCGCCCAGCACGCCCGGCGCACCCGACTCAAGGGTGCCGAGAAGCCCACGCCTCTCGCCGAGGTGGTCAACGGTCGGCTCGCCCAACACGGGATCGACACCGAGAAGATCTCCTGGGACGCGTGGCGCCGCGACGACGGCACCTGGCGGATCGTCGCGACCTGGCCGTCGGGCAAGGCCACCGCGCAGGCGGTCTGGGATCTGGACAAGACCCGGCAGTCGGTCGCCCCGCACGACGACATGGCGCAATATCTGTGCGCCGAGCGTCCGACGCCGATCCTGGGCCAGGAGCCGGCACCGGAGCGGGGCGGCCACGCCCTGCCCGGCCCGTCGCGTGGCGAGCCGAGCCGGGGTGGGCACGGCCTACCGTCGCCCGCCGAGCCGGGGCGTTCGGGTCGTGACCCGATCCGAGCCGGTCGTGACGCGCTGCTCGCCTCCCTCGACCGGCCACTCGGCTCGACCTCGGGCCGTGGTCTCGAACCGCGCTCGCCGGCCGCTCTTGCCGGCGGCCCCGACGCGCAGCGCCAGCGCGCGGTCGCCGGGGGCGCTGCGGCGCTGCTCGGCGGCGGTCAGGGCTCGGCCTTCGACGACGACGCGGACGCGCCCAAGGAGGTCCCGGCCGTGCCCTCGTTGGCGGTGCTGCGGCCCCGCCGGACCAACGCGCCGGCCGCTGGTGGCACCGAGTCCGGCGAGGCTGGCGGCAAGCCGCGCAAGCGTCTCCCCAGTTGGGACGACGTCCTCTTCGGCAGCGGCCCGGCGGCCCGCGAGTCATCCTGACCCGCGGGCCCCGCGCCCGCCCACGCCGCCGCCCCGTGTGGATTCAGAGGGGCCAGGCGGCGAGCCGGTGATAGCTCGACGGGGGTCCGGGCCGGCTGTGCACCAGCACCAGCTCGTCGGCGGCCCAGGGCGGCCCGAGGTAGGCGTCGAGCGTGGCCAGGTCCGCCTCGATGTCGGCGTGCGGCAACCGGTCTCCCGGGCGCGCAATGGTCAGGTGTGGTCGGAAGGGTCTCTCGTCGCCAGGTAACCCCGCCGTGGCCAAGCCGACGCGAACGGCACCGGCGAGCGCCCCCAGGCGGGTGACCTCGCCGCGTACGTCGACCCAGAGCACGGTGCCGCGACCCCAGCCGAACCGGCCACCGCCGCCCAGCCGTAGTACGGGCGGACCGCCCCGCCCCTCGCCCACCACGGCACCGCCGCGCGCATCGTCGACGGCGTCACCGAGAACCTGCCGCACATCGTCCAACCGGGCCGGGTCGACCTCGCCGAGGAAGGCGAGGGTGAGATGAGCCTTGGTCGGGTCGACCAGCCGGACGTTCGTGCCGGCAGCCGAGGCCGCTGCCAGTCGCAGCCCGCTCACCTGCGCGGTCAGGTGCGCGACGGCATCGGCCGGCGGGTAGATCGCAGTGAAGAGTCGCACCTGTCACAGGGTGGCAGCTAATGGTTCCGCTCAGGCTGCTCGGGGCGGGCAGCCGGCAGCCGCAGGCCGGCCGCGTCCAACTCGGCCTCGACGCGTACCCGTTCGATCTGCCGGTCCAGACCGGACAACTCCGCGAGATGCTCGGTGATGCCCAGTGCGTGGCAGGCCAGCCGAAGCCGATCGTCGTACGCGTCGAGCACGTCGCGGTGCCACACGACCGGCCTGCTGCCGCCGGCCCGGTCCCGACGCAGACACCGCAGGTCGGCGGCGATCTGCTCCAGCGGCCGTCGCTCCGACCGGTCGAGCGCGTCGAGGTCGATCCGGTCGGCGACCGCGACCGCGTCGGCGGCCTCGTTCAGCCGGGCGATCAGGCACCGGTCGCGGCGCCGCTGCCGCCACTCGCCGTACCGACAGGTCAGCCGGTCGACTACCTCGTCGGTACAGATGACCAGCGCAATCAGCACCGGCACGAAGACCACGGCGGCCAGCGCCACGGCCAGGAGCAGTATGCGTAGGACCTCCACCCATCGAAGCTATGCCGCTGCATAGCGTCACGTAAGCGATTTTCCGCATTCCGGGGTCAGGTGGGTGGTGCGGCAGGCTGGCGCGACGGTGAGCCGACCCGCGGACCGACCTGTGCTCACATTTCGGTGACGTAGAAGCGGGGCAGTGGCAGGACGCGAAACCGCAGTCGAGCACCCGCCCGGCGCAGCTGCCAGGCCAACGCCAGCAGCGCGGTGGTCAGCGAGAGCAGGCCACCGGCCCAGATGCTGGCACCGGCGCCGAAGGTCTCCGCGACCCAGCCGATGATCGGGGCGCCGACCGGGTTGGTGCCGAGGAACACCAGCACCCACAGCGCCATCACCCGTCCGCGGAAAGCGGCGTCGGTGCCGAGTTGTACCCGCTGGTTCGCCGCCTGGGCGAAATAGACCATGAAGAAGCCGGTCGGCGGCAACAGGGCGACCACCATCCAGTACGCCGGGGCCAGCCCGACGAGCGTGCCGAAGGTGGCGCAGCCGATCGCGGCGCCCAGCACCAACCACACCGACGGGCGGCTCCGCCGCCCGGTTCCGGCCAGCGCACCGACCAGCGCACCGGCCGCGAGCGTGGTGCTGAACAGGCCGAACGAGGCCGCCCCGGTGTTGAAGACGGTCTTGGCCAGGGCCGCCAGCGTCAGCTGGAAGTTGAACAGCGACATCCCGATCACCGACATCACCACCATCGGGAGCAGCAGGTCGGGACGGCGGGCGACGTAGCGCAGCCCGTCGAGCACGGTCGCGGCGGCCCGCTCGTCACGCGGTGGCAGTGGGTCCCGGTGCAGCTCGGTCGGGCGCATCCGGATCACTGTCACCAGCGGCGCGATCGAGCTGAGCGCGGTGACGAGGAAGACCGGCCCGACGTCGAAGACGGCGATGGCCAGGCCGGCCACGGCCGGGCCGACGATCCGGGCCGAGTTGAACACGGCCGCGTTGAGCGAGAGCGCGTTCGGCAGCAGCGCCGTGCCGACCAGTTCGGAGACGAACGCCTGTCGTACCGGGGTCTCCATCGCGTTGGCCACACCGAGCAGGGCGGCGAAGACGAAGACGTGCCAGAGTTGCACCAGGTCGGTGAGCACCAGCACGCTCATGGCCAGCGACAGCACGGTCCAGAAGGCGTTGGCGACGAAGAGGAGCATCCGCTTGTCGTACCGGTCGGCGAGCCGGCCGGAGAGCAGCGTGAGCAGCAGCACCGGGGTGAACTGGAGGGCGACGACCACGCCGAGCGCGGTGGCCGAGTCGCCGGAAAGCTCGAGGACCAGCCAGTCCTGGGCGATGAACATCATCCAGACACCGATCAGCTTGACCAGTTGCCCGAATGCGAAGAGCCGGTAGTTGCGGACCTGTAGGGACTGGAACATCGTGCTCAGCCTTGCCTGCACTCTTGGTGCGCCTCCTCGCGGTCGTACGCGTCGTCAACGACGGACGGCACGGCGCGGGGCGCACACCCGGTGCGCGCGGCGTCAGGCGCGGGAGATTCGCTGAAGAATCTCCGCAGCCCGGTGCAGGGTCTCCCGGTCGGGTTCACTCAGCTCGGCCAGCCGGCGGGCCAGCCATTCGTCCCGGACCCGCTCGAACTGGTCGAGCACGGCCCGGCCCCCCTCGGTCGTCGCGAGGATGACCTGCCGGCCGTCGGTCGGGTGCGGAGTCCGCTGCACGAGGCCACGCTCCTCCAGCTTCGCGACGATCTTGGTCATCGTCGGTGGCTGCACCCGTTCGACGTCGGCGAGTTCCCGCGGCGTGAGCGCGCCCGCCAGCCGAAGACTGGTGAGCGCGGACAGTTGGGTGACCGTGAGGTCACCAACCGGCCGGGCCTGGCGGACCCGCCGGTTCAACCGGGTGATCGCATCACGCAGCTGAAGGGCCAGCTGCGCCGGTGGCATGCTCTGAGCCGTCACCGTCCGCTCCGTCACGATAGTTAGCCTAACTAATTAGCTGACCGAGCCGCAGCGGATATGACCATGCTCACCTCGACGTTCTCCTGCTCGGGGCCGGGGGTGCGGATCACGTCAGGAGGATCACACACCCCCGGCCCGGACGGCTGTCAGAAGAGCAGCGCCTCGATCGGACCGCGCAGGAAGTACACCACGAACAGCGCCGCCACCGCGTACAGCAGCGGGTGGATTTCCCGGGACTTGCCCTTGGCCAGCTTGATCACCACGTACACGATCAGGCCGGCTCCGATCCCGTTCGAGATCGAGTAGGTGAACGGCATCAACACGATGGTGAGGAAGGCCGGGATGGCGATCTCGTAGTCGGACCAGTCGATCGTCCGTACCGCCGTCATCATCAGGAACCCGACCACCACCAGCGCGACGGACGCCGCCTCGAACGGGACGACCACCACCAGCGGCGCCAGGAACATGGCCAGCAGAAAGAGCACGCCGGTGACCAGGTTGGCCACTCCGGTCCGGGCGCCCTCCGCGACACCGGCGGCACTCTCGATGTACGACGTGTTGCTGGAGACGCTGGCCGCACCACCGCTGGCCGCCGCGATCGAGTCGACCAGCAGGATCTCCCTGGTGCGCGGCGGGGTGCCCTGCTCGTCGAGCATGCCGCCCTCCTGACCGACGGCCACCATGGTGCCCATCGTGTCGAAGAAGTCGGTGATGAGCAGGGTGAAGATGAACATCAACACAACCAGCCAACCGGCCCGCCCCCACGAGTCCAGCACGTTGAACTGACCGAGCAGGGAGAGATCCGGAACGTCGAACGGGTTGCTCGGCAGCGTCGGAACATTCAGCGACCAGCCCTTCGGGTTCGGCACGCCGTCGACGAAGGACGGGCCGATGTTGCCCACCGCCTCCACCACCATGGCCAGCGCCGTGGAGGCGAGGATGCCGACCAGGATGGCGCCCTTGACCCGGCGTACCACCAGCACCAGGGTCACCAGCAGGCCGACCACGAAGACCAGCATCGGCCAGCTGACGAGTTTGCCGCCGATGCCGAGACCGACCGGGACGGTGGTGTTGGCATCGTCCGGAATCCGCCGGACGAAGCCGGCGTCCACCAGGCCGATGATGGTGAGGAACAGGCCGATGCCGACGCCGATCGCCGTCTTCATCTGGGTCGGCACCGAGCGGAACACCGCCGTCCGCAGCCCGGTCAGCACCAGCACCGCGATGATCAGCCCCTCGATCACCACCAGGCCCATCGCGTCGGCCCAGGTCATCTCGGGCGCGATCTCGTACGCCACCAGGGCGTTGACGCCGAGCCCGGCGGCCACCGCCAGCGGGAAGCGGCCGACCACGCCCATCAGGATGGTCATCAGACCAGCGATCAGGGCGGTGGCCGCCGCGATCGCAGGGATCGGCAGGGTCTGGTTGTCACCATCGACGGCGCTGCCGAGGATGAGCGGGTTGAGCACCACGATGTACGCCATCGTGAAGAAGGTGGCCAGGCCGCCGCGTATCTCGCGGGTGAGCGTCGAGCCGCGGGCCGAAATCTCGAAGTACCGGTCGAAGCCGTTGCGCGGCTGGCCGGAACCGGGTGGGGTGCCGTTGTCGGGCGGCGCTACTGCCATCAGGAACCTCACAGCGGATCATCGGGTTGTCGCGCGCATCGTCGCAGATGGCCGGCCTCTCCGGAAGCGTCGTCACGTACGCTGGCCGGGTGCCCACCCCGCCGCCCCGTCCCGAGCCGCTCGACCCGCCGATGGTGCCGTTCGCCCTCGCCGGGATGGCGGCCTGGGCCGTCGCCGGGCTGGTGCTGCTGCTCTTCCGCGACCGGCTGGTCGCCGGTGGCCACGAGAACTGGCTCTGGATCTGCCTGGCCGGATTCCTCTGGGGCTTCCCCGGTCTGGCGGTGATGATGCGGCACGACGCCAACCGCCGCCGCCGTCGCGCCGCGGGTTGACCCGACGGGCGCCGGCCACGGTCAGGAGTGCCCGTACGGCTCCGCCGGCTCGCCGCTCTCCACGGACCCGGCGGCGCGGCTGACCGCCATCGGCTCCACCGCGCTGTCGTCGTAGACGGTGGGCATCTCGTCGACCGCCGTGTCGGCCTCGACCAGGGTCTCCGAGTGGGCACCGCAGCCGTGGTCGGCGCTTACCACCCGGCCGTCGTCCGGCGCGTAGAAGTTGCCGCAGACACCGAAGCACTGCCGCAGCCTGCCCGCTAGTGGCAGGTAAAAGCCGCAGGTGCCGCAGCGGGCGGCGGCGGGTGCGGAGGCGGAGATCGGTGCCGAGGGGCCGTGATCGCCGTCGTACCAGCGCTGGGCCGTCTCGATCCGCCCCTCCCGTGACATCACCCGGGGCCGGCCCAGCCCCAGTTCCCAGACGGTCTCCTCGACCGCCGGGTCGTCGGAGAGGAGGTAGCCGGGCTGGAGCCGCTCGTCGTCCGACGGGGTCGGCAGCAGGTCGCCGGGGCCAAGGTCACCGGGCTTCAGTCGCTCCTGCCACGGCAACCAGCCGGGGGCGAGCAGCGCGTCCGGGCCGGGCAGCAGGACCGTCTCACAGATCGTCACCGTACGGCTGCGCGGCACCCGGGTCACGGTGACCGCCCACCGCCAGCCGCGATAGCCGGCCAGCCGGCACTCGAAATAGTGCGTGACGAGTCGATCACCCTCGGTCACGACCTGGAGGTGGTCGCCGACGTCGTCGGGGCCAACCTCGGTGATGCCGGCGCGCGCCACCTCGACGGCAGCGGCGCAGACCTGGTCAAGGCGGGCGGCACGGGCGGAAGCGGGCCTGGTCACCCGACCATTGTTCCCCATCGGGTGGGTGAGCCGTGAGGCACTCCCCAGAGGTGTTCTCCGGCGGTGGCGCAGCATTGCCCGGGCCGATGGGTCAGGATGGGTGCCATGCCGCTGTTCTCCCGCGCTGAGCGGTCCCTCCTCGGGCGGACCGTCGGCACCGGCATCCGCGCCACCCGGCTGATGCTGCGCGGCTCCCTGTCCAGCGGCCGCTGGGTGACCCGCAGCGCCGCGCGGGCCCGGGCCCGGGGTGCCGGCGGGGAGACCGGCATGGTCCGTCTGTTCGACCTGCACGCGATCTCCTGTGCCGGTGACACGCTGATCGCCATCGGGCTGGCCGGGACGATCTTCTTCAACGTGCCGCTCGGCGAGGCACGGAGCAAGGTCGCGCTCTACCTGCTGGTGACCATGGTGCCCTTCGCGATGCTCGCACCCGTGGTCGGGCCACTGCTCGACCACTTCCGGCACGGCCGTCGCTACGCCCTGGCCACGACCATGTTGGGCCGGGCGTTCCTGGCCTGGTTGATCTCCGACTACATCCACGGCTTCGGGCTCTATCCGGCGGCCTTCGGCGTGCTGGCGCTCTCCCGGGCGTACGGGGTGGCACGTTCCGCAGCCGTCCCCCGACTGCTGCCGGAAGGGCTCGGGCTGTCCCAGGTCGGTGCCCGGGCCAGCGTCTACGGCACGGTCGCGGGTGCGCTGGTCGCCCCGATCGGCCTGGCCGCGTTCTGGTTCGGACCGCAGTGGCCGTTACGGGTCGCGTCAGTGATCTTCCTGGTCGGCATGGTGATCGCCCTCCGGCTGCCACCGAAGGCGGACTCCGAACCGCCGGAACGGGTACCGCGACCACTGCGGGCGCTGCGTCGAGGCACGGACGAACGACCACTGGGCCGGGGCAGACCCGCCGGACGACTGGTGATCTCGACCCTGATCGGCGCGGCCACGCTGCGCGCGGTCTACGGTTTCCTGCTGCTCTTCCTGGCCTTCACCATCAAGGCGGGCGACCTGACCACCGTGGTGTTCGGGCGCGATCTGGGCGACGAGGGATCACTCGGCCTGGTCGGCGGCGCACTGGCCGTCGGCACCTTCCTGGCCACCGCGATCGGTACCCGGTTGCGCATCCACCGCCCGGCCGCCCTCCAGTCCAGCGGCATGGTGATCGTCGCCGGGGTTGGCGTACTCACCGTGCTCAGCTTCTCGCTACCGATGGTCGCCCTGCTCTGCGTGGTCACGGCGATGATGAGCGGCATCGCCAAGCTGGCCGTGGACGCCTCGATCCAGGAACGCATCCCGGAACGGCTGCGGGCCAGTTCCTTCGCCCATTCCGAGACGGTGCTGATGCTCGCCTTCGTCGCCGGTGGCGGGCTGGGGCTCGTACCCTTCGACGGCCGGATCGGCATCGCCGTCGCCGCCGGTGTCGGTGCCCTCGCCGCCGCCCGGGGCCTGGTGATGGCCCGGCGGCTCCGGGCCGAGAAGCTGCACGGACGGCCACTGACCGACGACGAGTTGGCCGCGGAGAAGCAGGCCGAGTCGGCGCGCACCACCGAGGCGGATCACGCCGAGTCCACCCCCACCTCACCCGCCCCCTTCCAGGGCGGACGTGGTCCCGAGGAGCCGGGGATGGCACCGCCGGGCTTCCACATCTACCGCCCGTCCTCGACGATCACCGGTTCCGGTGGTGGCGACGATGAGACGCGGCGCAGCTCACCCGGTTCGCTCACATGAGCGGTCTGCTCGTGGTGACCGCGGTTCCCGCCGAGGCGGAAGCGATCCAGGCCGGCCTCGCCGACCCGACCGTGGCGGTGCTGCCGGTCGGGGTGGGCCCGGCGGTCGCCGGTGCGGCGACGGCCCGGTTGCTGGCGCTCGCCGAGATGGCCGGCCGCCCGTACCGGGCAGTGGTCAGTGCGGGGGTTGCCGGCGGCTTCGCCGGCCGGGTCGCGGTCGGTGGCACCGTGCTCGGTACCCGGGCCGTCGCCGCCGACCTGGGCGCGGAGTCACCCGACGGCTTCATTCCGATCGACGAGCTCGGCATGCCGGCCGAACTGCTCGGCGGCGGCACGGCCCTCGACGCCGACCCGACACTGCTTGCCGGCCTGCGCGCCGCGCTCCCGGCCGCGACCGTGGGACCGGTGCTGACCGTCAGCACCGTTACCGGCACCACCGCCAGCACCGAGGAACTGGTCCGGCGTCACCCGGAGGCGGTGGCCGAGGCCATGGAGGGGTACGGCGTGGCGGTCGCCGCCAGCCAGGCCGGCGTGCCCTTCGTCGAGCTGCGTGCCATCTCGAACCCGATCGGCCCCCGCGACCGCGACGCGTGGCGTATGCGCGACGCCCTCACCGCCCTCACCGCCGCCGCCTCCGCCCTCCGCTGACCCGCCAACCCCATCCCAAGATCCGCGCAACTTCGGCGATGTTGCTGATTCTGGCCGAGTTCAGGCAGCAAGATCCGGGAAGATGCCCGGATCTTGGGTTGGGGGCGCTGCCGCGCTGGCAGCGGGTCGGGTCGGCGGGGTTACGGTGGGGGTGTGGCGCTCTCGCTGGCGATCTCGCCCTGCCCCAACGACACGTTCGTTTTCCACGCGCTGGTGCACGGACAGGTGCCCGGCGCGCCGCCGGTCGAGGTGACGTACGCCGACGTGGACGTCACCAACACGGCCGCCGAGCGGGGCGCGTTCGACCTGGTGAAGGTGAGTTACGCGGCGCTGCCGTGGCTACTGGAGGACTACCACCTGCTGCCCTGTGGGGGTGCGTTGGGCCGGGGATGTGGCCCGCTGGTGCTCACCCGCACCGACCACGGCGGCCGGCCGGAGCGCGACGACCTCACTGGTGCCACCGTCGCGGTGCCGGGTGACCGGACCACGGCGTACCTGCTGTTCCGGCTCTGGGCGGCCGGACGGACGCCGCGACGCATCGAGGTGGTGCCGTTCCACGAGATCATGCCCGGCGTGGCCGCCGGGCGGTACGACGCCGGACTGGTGATCCACGAGGCCCGGTTCACCTACCCCCGACACGGCCTCACCGCCCTGGTCGACCTGGGCGAGTGGTGGGAGTCGGACACCGGGCTGCCGATCCCGCTCGGCGCCATCCTGGCCCGGCGGGGCGTGGTCGACCCGCAGCAGGCCGCCGGCTGGATCCGGGACTCCGTCCAGCGGGCCTGGGCCGATCCGGCGGCCAGCCGGGGGTACGTGCTCGCGCATGCCCAGGAGATGGAGCCCGACGTGGTGGACCAGCACATCGGCCTCTACGTCAACGAGTTCACCGCAGACCTGGGTGAGGCGGGTTTCGCTGCCGTCGAGGCGCTGCTCGGCCGGGCCGCCGACGCCGGGCTCGTGCCTCAGACCTCCAGCTCGCGGGCGACCGCGTGGACCAGCTGAGCGATCTTCTGCGCGGTCCTACGGTCCGGGAAGCGGCCCCGACGAAGGTCGGGCTGAACCTTCGCCTCCAGCACCTTGATCATGTCTTCGACCAGGCCGTGCAACTCCTCGGCGGGACGTCGGCGCAGCTCCGCCACGGACGGCGGCGCGTCCAGCAGCTTCACCCCCATCGCCTGCGCACCCCGCCGGCTGTCCACCACGCTGAAGTCGACCCGCTGGCCGCCCTTGAGATCGGTGACACCCGCCGGTAGCGCGCCCTTCGGCAGGAACACGTCGCCACCCTCGTCACTGGTGACGAACCCGTATCCCTTGGCCGCGTCGTACCACTTCACTCGACCCGTAGGCACCTGAGAACCTCTGCTTCGCTTGAACCGTCTACTGCCTCAAGGCTAGCCGGATCATCCCGTCGAGCGCCGCTGGGAATCCGGTGAGATCCGCCAGCACCGCCGCCGCCCCGGCGGCACGCAGCTCGTCGGGGGTACACGGGCCCGTGGCCACCGCGATCCCGGGCACCCCGGCCGCTGCGGCGGCCACCATGTCCGCCACGTGGTCGCCGACGTAGTGGGTCGCCCCGTGCGCCCGCAATGCGGTCGCCTTCTCCTCAGCGAACAGATCACCGGCCAACTCGTCCACGACCAGCCCCAGATGGTCCAGGTGCAGCCGGGCCAGCCGCCCGATCTTGGACGTGACCACCAGCACCCGGCCGCCCCGGTCGCGGACCGCGGCGAGGGCCGCCGCCGCGCCGGGCAGCGGCACGGTCGGCGTGATCGCGTACGCCGGATACAGCTCGCGGAAGATGGTCACCGCCCCCTCGACCTGCTCCGGCGGGAACCAGTGGGCGATCTCGGTACGTAGCGGCGGGCCGAGCCGGGACACGGCGGCGTCGGCGTCGACGGGTACGCCCGTCCGCTCCGTCAACGCGCGATAGGTCGCGGCGATACCGGGACGCGAGTCGACGAGGGTCATGTCGAGGTCGAAGCCAACGGTCAACGAGGGCATCCTGGAAAGCTACCCGGCCAGCCGGACCGGCCGGGTCGTCCGATGGGCGGGAGTGGCCCCGACCGGGCTAGCGTGGAACGACGATGAGCACCTCACTCGCCGACCACCTGCGGTCGCTGCCCGACGAGTCCCTCGCCGCGCTTCTTCAGCTCCGGCCCGACCTCGTCGTACCGGTCCCCGCCGACGTGGCCGCCCTCGCCATCCGGGCACAGTCCCGCGTCTCGGTGTCGCGCGCGCTCGACGGGCTGGACCAGTTCACGCTCCAGATCATGGACGCGGCCCGGTTGACCCGTGACCCGGCCGACGGCACCACCTCGGTCGACGGCGGGCAAGGTTCCTGCTGTACGGCCCCGACAGCGCCCTGCACCTCGTCGGTGGCATCGACGAGATCTCTCCGTACCCTGCGGGGCTCGGCCGGCCGGCGACGGAGCTGGACCCACGCACGGCCGCGCTCTGCGCGGACCCGGCGAAGCTGCGGCGGACGCTGCTGTCCGCGCCGCCGTCGGCCCGGGCGATCCTGGACCGGCTGGCCGCCGGCCCACCGGTCGGCAGCGTGCCGCCTGGGGCGTTGCAGGCACCGGCGGTCGGCGCGGACGACGACCTGCCGCCGGACGACACGAACGGCGGGGCGCCGACCGGGTCACCGGTGCGCTGGCTGGTCGACCACCGGCTGCTGGTGCGGGTCTCCGGCGGCAAGGGTGGCACCACCGGCATGGTCGAGCTGCCCCGGGAGATCGGGCTGCTGCTGCGCCGCGAGACCGGTCCGCTGGGCCCGTTGAGCAGCAGTCCACCCCAGGTGGCCGCGACGCCACGCGAGCCGAAGGCTGCCGACTCCGCCGGGGCCGGGCAGACCATGGAGGTGGTACGCCACACCGAGGCGCTGCTGGAGCAGTTGGCCGCCGAACCGGCGCCGGTGCTGCGGTCCGGCGGCATCGGGGTACGTGACCTGCGCCGGTTGGCGCGGGCCACCGGGTCGGACGAGTCGACCGCCGCACTGCTGCTGGAGGTGGCGTACGCGGCCGGGCTGACCGGTGAGACGGAGTTGCCCGGTGCCGCCGGTCGGTACGGCGCCGACCAGCAGGTGCTACCCACCGCCGGGTACGAGATGTGGCGGGCCGGTTCGCTGGCTCAGCGCTGGGAACAACTGGCCCGGGCCTGGCTGACCATGACCCGACAGGTCGGTCTGGTCGGCCAGCGCGACGACCGGGACCGGCCGATCACGGTGTTGTCGGCGGAGGCGGAACGGGCCGGTGCCCCGGCCGCCCGGCGGGCGGTACTCGGCGTACTCGCGGATCTGGAACCGGCGGCCGCGCCCAGTGCCGAGGAGGTGCTGGCGCTGTTGGACTGGCGGGCGCCCCGACGCAGCCGTGGCCGGGAGAACGCGCATCGGGAGGTCCTGGCCGAGGCGGCCACGCTGGGCGTGACCGGGCTGGGGGCGCTCACCTCGTACGGGCGGCTGCTGCTGGCCGAGGCGACGGCGAGCGAGGACGACACCACGGCCGACCCGCTGGGGCTGCGGGCCGACGCCGAGGACGGTGGCAGCGCGATCCGGGTCCTGGACACGCTGCTGCCCGCTCCGGTGGACCACTTCCTCGTCCAGGCAGACCTGAGCGTGGTGGTGCCCGGGCCGCCGGAGCCGGCGCTCGCCGCCGAGCTTGAGATGGTCGCCGAGCCGGAGTCGGCAGGTGGGGCGAGCGTGCACCGGATCACCACCGGCAGTGTGCGGCGGGCGCTGGATGCCGGCTACTCCGCGGACGACCTGCACGACCTGTTCCGTCGCCGGTCCCGCACGCCGGTGCCGCAGGGATTGACGTACCTGGTCGACGACGTGGCCCGCAAGCACGGCGGGCTGCGCATCGGCTCCGCCGGGGCGTACCTGCGCAGCGACGACGAGGCGCTGCTGGCCGAGGTGCTGGCCGACCGGCGGGTGGAGGCGTTGGCGCTACGCCGCCTCGCGCCGACCGTGCTGGTTACCCCGTACCAGGGCGGCCGGCTGCTCAGCGTGCTCCGGGAGGCCGGCTACGCCCCGGTGGCCGAGGATGCCACCGGGTCGACGGTGCTCACCCGACCGAAGACCCGACGGGCACCGGCCAGGGTGTCGGTGGCGACCCGGGCGCTCGACCCGCTCGCCACCCCACGCCTGCCACTGCCGCGCCTGCTCGGCGTGGTGGAGCAGATCCGGCGGGGTGACGCGGTGGCGCGGGCGGCCCGACGGGCTCCGGCGGTGGTGCGCGGCGCGGCACCGGACGGGCCGGCTCCCACGCACAGTCACCACGACGCCCTCGCCGTGCTTCAGCAGGCGGTACGCGACAAGGCGCTGGTCTGGGTCGGCTACGTCGACGCACACGGGGCAACCGCGTCCCGGCTGGTGCGGCCCGTGTCGCTCGGCGCGGGCTACCTGCGTGCCGAGGACGAGCGCACCGAGATGCTGCACACCTTCGCCCTGCACCGGATCACCGCGGCGGTGCTGGAGAAATGAGGTTCAGCGGCGACTGCGCCGCACCGACCCGACGATCGCCACGATCAAGAGCAGGGTGAACCCGGTGCCGGCCGCCTCGCCGACCGAGTCGACGAAGCCCTGCTGGAGCACCAGCCAACCGAACAGGAACCAGCCGAACAGGACGACACCGACGATCGCGTACGCGACGACGGTGGCGGTGGAGACGGGTTCGGACGACTCTGCCTGCTCGCGATCGGGGACAACTTCCTGGTCAACGGTCATCTGCCCTCCCCCGTACGGTCCGGCCCTCGAACGTCAAGGGTGTCACCCTTGACGGCTGTCGGCCAGCACCATCGGGTACCGATCCGGCTCTGTCCGGACCCGAGCGGTAGCCGGCGGCGAAACGGTGGGGTGGGGCGCCGGTACGGCCCCGGGCGCGCCGCTCGCCCCCGTTGGCTTCCACTGCGACGGGAACGGCCCCCGCTTCCTGGCCCGTCCGGCCGTGGATCGAACGCGCTGCGCACCGGCACCGACCGGCATGACGACCGCGAGGGCGTACGGTGGCCCGTTTCGCGACCCATCGGGCCGCCGACCTCGACAACTCGTCCCCTACTGCTAGACGCACCGGGGCACCGGCAGGGTTGCGCAGGATGAGCACTTTCTCGCCGCCCGCCCGTACGTGCAACACTGGATGGTCGCCCGATGGCAGGTCAGCCACCTGCTCCGGCGGCCGGATCAGCCGTACGGACGAGAGGATTCGGCGTGAGTGGTGGACCACTTATCGTGCAGTCGGACAAAACCCTCCTGCTGGAGATCGACCATCCCGACGCACAGTCCTGCCGGATGGCCATCGCACCCTTCGCCGAGTTGGAACGTTCGCCCGAGCACGTGCACACGTACCGGTTGACGCCGCTCGGGTTGTGGAACGCCCGCGCCGCCGGCCACGACGCCGAGGGCGTGGTGGACGCGCTGATCAAATATTCGCGCTACCCGGTGCCACACGCGCTGCTGGTGGACGTCGCCGAGACGATGGACCGGTACGGGCGGCTCCAGCTCGCCAACGATCCGGCGCACGGCCTCGTCCTGCGCGCTCTGGACCGGGTGGTCCTGGTCGAGGTGGCCAAGAGCAAGAAGCTCGCCGGGATGCTCGGCAACCGCATCGACGACGACACCATCGCGGTGCACCCCTCCGAGCGGGGGCGGCTCAAGCAGGCCCTGCTCAAGCTCGGCTGGCCGGCGGAGGACCTCGCCGGGTACGTCGACGGTGAGGCGCACCCGATCGAGCTGGCCGAGGCCGGCAAGGACGGTGGCAAGGCGTGGACGCTGCGGTCGTACCAGCGGGAGGCGGTCGAGGCGTTCTGGGCCGGCGGGTCGGGTGTGGTGGTGCTGCCCTGCGGCGCCGGTAAGACGCTTGTGGGTGCGGCGGCGATGGCGGAGGCGAAGGCCACCACGCTGATCCTGGTCACCAACACGGTGGCTGGCCGGCAGTGGAAGCGGGAGCTGATCGCCCGCACCTCGCTGACCGAGGAGGAGATCGGCGAGTACTCGGGCGAGCGCAAGGAGATCCGCCCGGTCACCATCGCCACGTACCAGGTGCTCACCTCGCGGCGCGGCGGCGCCTTCACCCATTTGGACCTGTTCGGTGCCCGGGACTGGGGCCTGGTCGTCTACGACGAGGTGCACCTGCTGCCCGCGCCGATCTTCCGCTTCACCGCGGACCTCCAGGCCCGCCGCCGGCTGGGCCTGACCGCCACCCTGGTACGCGAGGACGGCCGGGAGGGCGACGTGTTCAGCCTGATCGGCCCGAAGCGGTACGACGCGCCCTGGAAGGACATCGAGTCGCAGGGCTGGATCGCCCCCGCCGAGTGTGTCGAGGTCCGAGTCACCCTGACCGACGCCGAGCGGATGGCGTACGCGACGGCGGAGGCGGAGGAGCGCTACCGGATGGCGGCCACCGCCCGCACCAAGCTGCCGGTGGTACGCGCCCTGCTCGACCGGCATCCGGGCGAGCAGACGCTTGTCATCGGGGCGTACATCGACCAGCTGCACCAGCTGGGCGAATATCTCGACGCCCCGATCGTGCAGGGCTCGACCACGAACAAGGAGCGCGAGCGTCTCTTCGACGCGTTCCGCACCGGGGAGATCCGTACGCTGGTCATCTCCAAGGTGGGGAACTTCTCCATCGACCTGCCCGAGGCCGCGGTGGCGATCCAGGTGTCCGGCACGTTCGGCTCCCGGCAGGAGGAGGCGCAACGGTTGGGGCGGGTGCTGCGCCCCAAGGCCGACGGCCGGCAGGCGCACTTCTACTCCGTGGTCTCCCGGGACACCATCGACACCGAGTACGCCGCCCACCGGCAGCGCTTCCTCGCCGAGCAGGGGTACGCGTACACCATCGTCGACGCCGACGACGTCCTCGGCCCACCCCTGCCCACCGTCGACTGATCCGGGTCGCCGGCAAGATCCGCACACCATCCCTGTTGTTGCTGCCTCAGCTCGAAGCCGACACAGCAACAGCAGGGATGGTGCTGCACTGGTTCAACCCTGGCGTCCTCAGAGCACGCGGGTCACCTGCTCGGCGACGATGACCGTGTCCCGATCCGCCGGGTCCAGGTTGGCGCAGAGCAGCACCGAGGCACCGGCCGCCAGCGGGGCGAGCAGCCACTTCAGCGGCTGGTCGTGCTCGGCGACGTCGACCAGCAGCCGGTCACCGGCCCGCAGGTCGAGCTGCTCGGCCACCGCCCTGGCGATCGAACCCCACTCGGCGTAGCTGGTGCCGTCCGGGCTGGCCGCGTCGTTCGCGTGCAGCACGGGCCGATCGGTCGGGGCGACGCCGTGCCGCAGCACTTCCACGGACCAGTCGAGCCAGCCGACCGGTACGTCGACCAACGGCTGCCGGCCGGTGCCGACGAGGTAGCGGTGCAGCCCGTCCGGTACGTCCTCCAGCCAGTCGTCCAGGCGCTCCGGGGTGACCAGGACCGCGTCGTACGGCCGGTCGCCGCCCGGCTCCAGCACCGGCAGCCCGGCGGTGGCACGCGGCCGGAACGACACCTCAAGCCCCACCGCCCAGGCCCCCAACAGCACGGCGGCGGTACGCCAGTGCGGTGGCAGCAGCACCGCCACCCGACTGCCGGGGATCAGGCCGCAGCCGTCCCGCAGCAGGCCGGCGGCCCGCGCCGACCATTCGCCCAGCTCAGCGGCGGTCATGGCGTGACGCGCACCGGTCCGGTGATCGAGGTGGCTGAGCAGTGGCCCGTCCCGGTCAGCGAGACCGGCGGCGGACGGTACGGGAAGGGCAGCGCGCATACGTACGTCCTACTCCTGCCGCTCGGGCCTGTCGAGGCCGACCCTCCGGCCGGGCCGGTGAAGACATGACTGATGGCATTGGTGCGGGGTACCGCGGCACGGGGAGAGTCAGCGTCATGACTACTCACGGCGAAGAGCGCACGGCTCTCGACGGCGTCCGGCTGCCGATGCTGCGGCGACTCGTACCGGTCGTGGCGCTGCTGTTCCTCGCTCCCTGGGCCGCCGAATGCTCGTGGGGCGGCTTCGCCGGCACCGACATGCTCGGCGTGGTGATCGTCCTGGCACCGATGTACGGGGGCGCGGCGGTGCTCATCCGGGAGGCGGCCCGGCGCACGGGCGGTGGCTGGCCGATGATCGTGCTGCTGGCGGCGGGGTTCGGGGTGGTTCAGGCGGGTCTGGTGGACCAGTCGCTGTTCAACCCCGACTATCTGGCCGACACCGAGTTCGCCGAGCTGAGCGCGGCCGACCGCACCCGCGTTCCGGTGCTGGGCATCAGCGCGCAGGAGGCGATCAGCTTCCTCGGTAACCATGTGGCGTTGACCATCTGCGCGCCGATCGCCATCGTCGAGTCGTACCTCTCCCCGGCCCGCCGGCTGCGGCCGTGGCTGGGCGCGCCCGGCCTGGTCGCCGTGACCGTCCTCTACCTGCTGGGCAGCCTGCTCGTCTTCGCCGACGACAGTGGACGCAAGGGGTTCCTGGCCAGCCCCGGTCAGCTCATCGGGGCGACGTCGGTGGTCCTCGCTCTGGTCGTGGTGGCGGCGCTGCCCCGCTGGCGGCGGCGACCACTTCCGGATCCGGCCGCCGCGCCCCGGCCGACCCGTCCCGGACTGCTGGTGCTGATCGTCTACCTGGGGGTCAGCATGCTCTCCGGCTGGGTCGGCGTCGCCGTGTCGGTGATCGTCGTCGCCGCGCTGGTGGGGCTGCTGGTTCGCTGGGCGGGACGCGCCGGGTGGGGTCAGCGGCACGTGCTGGCCAGTGCCGCCGGGGCGCTGGTCGGGGCGGCCGTGCTGGCCTACCTGGTGCCGCCGTACTCACCGGCGTCACCCACCCAGGCGCTGATCAGCGACGTGATCGTCAGCCTGCTCGCAACCGCCATGCTCGCCGGAGCGTACGCGCGGCTGCGGCGGCACGAGGGGTGACCAGCCGACACCGCACTAGCCCGGAAGTTCGGGGCCGCCGTCGAGCAGTGGGGCGAGCAGGTCGCCGTGCTTCTCGACCCGGTCCAGCACCTCGCCAGCGGTGTAGGGCTTGGTGGCCGGGCGTCGGCCCGCCGCACCGGCGGAGACCTCGTCCCAGGTCAGCGGCGTCGACACCGACGGGACGGGCTGGGCGCGCAGCGAGTACGGGGCCACCGTGGTCTTCGCCGCGTTGTTCTGGCTCCAGTCGATGAAGACCTTGCCCGGTCGCAGGTTCTTCGCCATCTTCGAGACCACCAGTTTCGGCTGGTCGCGTTCGAGTTCCTGGGCGATGCGCCGCGCGTAGGCCGACACGTCGTCGGCGGGCTGGGTGCCGGAAATCGGGCAGCAGAGCTGCATGCCTTTCTTGCCGGAGGTCTTCGGGTAGACGGTCAGGCCGTCGGCGGCCAACCGGTCGCGCAGCGACAGGGCGACCTGGCAGCACTGCTTGAGCGCGGCCGGGGCGCCCGGGTCCAGGTCGACCACCATCAGGTCCGGGTGCGCGCCGACCTTCCACTGCGGGGTGTGCAGTTCCAGGGCGGCGAGGTTGGCCAGCCAGACCAGGGTGGGCAGGTCGTCGGCGACGACGTAGTCGATGGTCTCCCGACCCTTGGTGGAGCCCGGCGCCGGCAGCGTCTCGACGCGTACCCAGGATGGGGTGGCGGCCGGGGCGTTCTTCTCGAAGAACGAGCCGCCGGTCACCCCGTTCGGGTAGCGGATGCGGGTAAGCGCCCGGTCGGCCAGGTGCGGCAGCAGCACCGGGGCGATCCGGGTGTAGTAGTCGATCACCTCGCCCTTGGTGAAGCCGGCCGTCGGATAGAGGACCTTGTCCAGGTTGGACAGCTCCAACGTGCGGCCCTGCACGTCGACCGGGAACCGGTCAGCTGGCATCGTCGACCTCCTCGGCCGGTTTGTCCGGACGGATCCGCAGGATTCGGGGGAACCGCAGCCGCCCGTCCGGGGTGCGCTGGCCGTACTTCACCTCCACCACGACCCGGGGAGTTACCCAGATCGCGCCCCGGGCATCCTCGCGGGGGACGTCGCCGCTGAACGGCGAGGCGGTGGTGCGCAACGGCTCCAACTCGCGCAGCAGTTCCCGTTCGAGAGCGGCACCGATCCCCCCGCCGACCCGGCCCCGGTACACGAGTCGGCCGTCCGCGCCGGGGACCCCGACCAACAGGCCACCGATCCGCCGCGCGCCGGGCCGCCAGCCGCCGACCACGAAGTCGCCGGTCACCTCCAGCTTGACCTTCACCCAGTCCGGCGAACGCACCCCGGGCCGGTAGGCCGACTCGACCCGCTTGGCCATCACCCCTTCGAGGCCGTGCTCGCCGGCCGCCTCGTAGGTGGCCGGGCCGTCGGAGAAGACCGGGGGGACGGCCCACCGCGCCGCGCCCAGCGCCAGGCCGTCGAGGGCTTCCCGCCGCCGGGCGTACGGCCAGCCGGTGAGGTCCTGACCGTCCAGCCGCAACACGTCGAAGATCATGTACGTGACCGGTACGGTTGCCGCCAGCCGGGCCGCCTTGGCGGCGTTACGCACGTGCATCCGCTCGGCCAGGGCGGTGAACGAGGGCCGCCCGGCCTGGTCGAACAGGACCACCTCGCCGTCGAGCAGGACGTCGTCGGCCTGCTCGCTGAGCGGAATCAACTCGGGGTAGGCGGTGGTGATCTCCACACCGGAACGCGCGTACAGGCGTTGCCGTCCGGCGGCGATGTCGGCCAGGGCGCGTACCCCGTCCCACTTGAACTCGTACACCCAGTCGGGACCGGTCGGAAGCTGCCCGGTCATCGCGAGCATCGGCTTGAGCGGCGCGCCGGACACAGGACGACTGTAGTAGCCGGCCGAACACCTCGCGTCCGGTTCCCTGTGATGCGAGCATGGTCGATACCGGGGAAGGGAGCGCAGCATGCGAGCCATCTGGAAGGGAGCCGTGTCGTTCGGCCTGGTCTCGATCGCGGTCAAGCTGTATTCCGCGACGGAGGAGAAGGACATTCGGTTCCACCAGGTGCACCGGGCCGACGGCGGACGGATTCGGTACAAGCGGACCTGCCAGGTCTGCGGCGAAGAGGTCAGCTACGACGACATCGCCAAGGGCTACGACATCGGCGGCGGGGAGATGGTCATCCTCACCGACGAGGACTTCGCCGACCTGCCGCTGAGCACCTCCCACGCGATCGACGTGCTGGAGTTCGTGCCGGCCGAGCAGGTCGATCCGATCCTCTACAACAAGGCGTACTTCCTGGAGCCGGAGGGCACCGCGACCAAGCCGTACCTGCTGCTGCGGGACGCGTTGACCGACTCGGAGCGGGTGGCGATCGTCAAGGTGGCGCTGCGTCAGCGGGAGCAGTTGGCCACCCTGCGGGTCCGTGAGGGTGTGCTGCTGCTGAACACGATGCTCTGGCCCGACGAGATCCGTAAGCCGGACTTCGGTTTCCTCGACGAGGACCTCAAGATCCGGCCACCGGAGTTGGCGATGGCCACGTCGCTGATCGACTCGATGGCCGGGGACTTTCACCCGGACGAGTTCAACGACGACTACCGGGCGGCGTTGCAGGAGGTCATCGACGCGAAGGTGGAGGGCCGCGAGGTGGTCCAGCCGGAGGAGGTGGAGGAGGCTCCCGCCGCCGCTGTCGACCTGATGGCCGCGTTGAAGGCGTCCGTGGAGCGGGCCAAGGCGGCTCGTGGCGAGGCGCCGGCCGGCGGGGGCGCCGAACCGACCCCGATCTCGTCGGCCCGCTCGGCGCAGAAGAAGGCGGCGGAGAAGAAGGCCACCAAGGCGCCGGCCAAAAAGGCACCCGCGAAGAAGACCGCCGAGAAGAAGACCACCGCCAAGAAGGCCCAGCCCGCAAAGAAGACCGCGGAGAAGAAGGCCACCAAAACCGCCAAGAAGACCACTCCGCGCAAATCCGCCTGACTGCGCTCCTGGTCGCCCGAATGCCCCTTTGGGCGGTTGCGGGACGACCTGGACTCCATGATCGGCACAGCCGTGCCTGCGGACGTGGGCCATCGATGGTCGGAAGTGCGTCAGACACCAGGTACCGTGTGTCGGCGACGGCTGCCCGTGGCCGGACCCACCCCACACCTCTCAGCAGGGAGTCGAGGACGTGAGCGAGCAGGAGACCAAGGCGCGGCGGCGGCTGGCCGAGCAGTTGGCGGCTCAGAAGGCAGCCGAGGCGAAGCGCCGCCGGCAGGCCTGGGCCGGTGCGTTCGCCGGGATCGCCGTCGTGGCGGTGCTGATCACCGTGTTCGTGATCGTCGGCCAGCGCGGTGGTGACGACGCGCCCGAGCAGGCCGCTGGCACTCCCTCCGCCCCGGCGGAGGCGACGAACGAGCCGGGGGCGCCACCCGCGCCGCAGCTGCCGGAGGGCGCGGACCCGGCCCTGGGCAGCAAGCCGACCGTCACCGCCGGGGAGGGTGAGCTGACCAAGCTGACCGTCACCCCGCTGATCGAGGGCACCGGGCCGAAGGTGCAGGCCGGCCAGTCGATCACCACCAATTACGTCGGCGTCTTCTACGAGAGCGGCGAGGAGTTCGACTCCTCCTGGGAGCGGGGCGAGCCCGCCACCTTCCCGATCGGCGTCGGGCAGGTCATCCCGGGCTGGGACAAGGGCCTGGTGGGCGTGACCGTGGGCAGCCGGGTGCAGCTCGACATCCCGGCCGAGGACGCGTACGGCGACGGTGGGGGCGGTCGCCCGGCGGGCCCGCTGCGCTTCGTGGTGGACGTGCTCGCCGCCCAGTGAGCTCCGAGTCGGGTCGTCCGACAGAACATCGATGCCGTTGACCACAGATGGCTTCCGAACGGTCACCGACCGGCAGTAGGTTCGGCAGCGTCCCGGGCAGTTCGCCCGGGACGCTGGTCGAAGCGACACGGAGGTGCACGTGACGGCAGTGGACGCCGACGGGCGGACCGCCCGGTTGATGTGGACGCATTACGAGCCGGTGCACGCCGTCACCTATTTCCACCCACGCGCCCGTGCTGCCTACGGCGCAGCCGGACTCCGCGGCTACTGGCGGGGTTACTTCGCCGGTCGCGCCGCCCCGCTCGGGCCGACCGGTCCGGCACCGGTGATCGCCGCCTTCTACAACTTCGCGCCGCACATGGTGAGCCGGGCGCTGCCGGCGGTGTGGCAGCTGGCCTCGCCGGACCAGGCGCTGCGTGCCCGGCTGACCGGGGCGGTGCAGGCGCTCGCCGAGTTGACCTACGAGTTGCCCGAGCGACACCTGGTAGAGGCCGCCGGCCTGCTTGAGGCCGCCACCGACGGGCTCGGCACGGCCGGCCGGGTGCTCGGCGCGGCGAATGCCGCCCTGCCCCGTGGTGAGTACCCGCTGGCTCGGCTCTGGCAGGCCGCCACCACGCTGCGCGAGCATCGCGGCGACGGGCACGTGGCGGCGCTGGTCGCCGCCGATCTCGACCCGGTGGAGACGCTGGCCTGGCGGGTCGCGGTCGACATGCCCCCGGCCAATCTGCTCGGCCGGGGCTGGTCGGAGCAGGACTGGTCGCAGGCGCGCGAGCGGCTCACCGGCCGTGGCTGGCTGGACTCCGACGGCAAGCCGACCGAGCGCGGGCGGGCGGCCTTCCAGGCGATCGAGGACGCCACCGATCTCGCCGCCGCCCGCCCCTGGCAGGCCCTCGGCCCTGAGCGGTCCCATCGCCTACGCGAACTGCTCGACCCCATCGCCCGCGCCGCCCACACGGTCATCCCGCCGGACAGCCCCATCGGCCTCCCGCCCCTGTCGAGTTGACCAAGAGGTTTACGTCTGGCTGCTGCGAAATCCCCGACGCAAACTTCTTGATCGACGCGGTGCTGGGTGGGGGAGGATGGGGGTGTGATGGTGGATGGGGTGGTTTTCGACCTTGACGGCGTGATCGTCGATTCCGAGCCGGTGTGGGAGGAGGTTCGGCGGGCGTACGTCGCCGAGCACGGCGGCAGCTGGCAGGACGACACCCAGCGTCGGCTGATGGGGATGAGCACCGGCGAGTGGGCCCGGTACCTCAGCGACGAGTTGGGGGTGCGACGTACCGCCGACCAGGTCGCCGCCGAGGTGGTGGAGGAGATGGCCCGCCGGTACGCGGCCCGGGTGCCGGTGATCGACGGCGCGGTCGACGTGGTCCGCCGGATGGCCGCGCGGTGGCCCCTGGGGCTGGCCAGTTCGTCACCGACCCGGCTGATCGCCGCGGCGCTGGCCGCCACCGACCTGACCGACGCGTTCCGCAGCACCCTGTCCACCGAGGAGACCGAGCGCGGCAAGCCGGCACCGGACGTCTACCTGAGCGTGGCCCGGCGGCTCGGCCTCGACCCGACGCGCTGCGTGGCGGTGGAGGATTCCTCCAACGGGGTCCGTTCGGCGGCTGCCGCCGGCATGGCGGTGGTGGCGGTGCCGCACGGGGCGTACCCGCTGGATCCGGACGCTCGGCGGCTGGCCGTGACGGTGTTGGAGTCGATCGACGAGTTGACTCCGGAGGTCGTCGACCGGCTGGGCTGAACCGGCACCGGACGGTCCCCGGCCCGCCTACGGTCGGTGGCATGAAGGCGATGGTGTACGAGCGCACCGGTGATCCCTCCGTGCTCCAGCTGGTCGACCGGCCGGTGCCGGATCCCGGTCCGGGCGAGGTGCTGGTGCGGGTCGCGGTGTCCGGGGTGAATCCGACGGACTGGAAGTCGCGCCGGCAGGGCCCGTTGCCGGCCGGCTGGCAGACGCCCGGCCAGGACGGCGCCGGGGTGGTCGAGGCGGTCGGCGAGGGGGTCGACCAGGCACTGATCGGCGAGCGGGTGTGGGTCTGGGAGGCCGCCTGGCAGCGGCCCTGGGGGACCGCCGCCGAGTACACCCTGGTCCCGGTCCGCCAGGCGGTACGCCTGGGCGACGCCTCCTTCGAACTGGGTGCCTGCCTGGGCATTCCCTTCCTGACGGCGCACCGGTGCCTGACCGCCGGAGAGTATCTGCCGGACAGCCTGCGCCCCGGTGCGCTCAGCGATCACACGGTGCTGGTGCAGGGCGGGGCCGGTGCCGTGGGCAACGCGGCGATCCAGCTGGCGGCCTGGGCCGACGCCTGCGTGATCGCCACGGTGAGCAGTGCCGAGAAGGCTCAACTGGCGGCGGCGGCCGGTGCCTCGGCAGTGGTCAACTACCGGGAGCAGGACGTGGTGGAGGAGGTCCACAAGCTCGCGCCCGACGGGGTGCACGCCATCGTGGAGGTCTCGCCCGCGCGGAACGCGGCCACCGACGTACGGTTGCTGCGCCCCGGTGGCGTGGTCTGCGTGTACGCCGACGACGGCGGTGACGAGGTGACGTTGCCGGTCCGACCGCTGATGGCGCCGAACGCCCGCTGGCAGTTCGTGCTGGTCTACACGATGCCGAAGGCGGCCAAGGCGCAGGCGGTGGTGGATGTCGCGGCGGCCGCCGCGCAGGGCGGGATCCGGGTCGGCGAGGACGCGGGCCTGCCGTTGCACTCCTATCCGCTGTCGGCGACCGCCGCCGCCCATCAGGCGGTGGAGGACTCGGTGGTCGGCAAGGTGCTGCTCAGCGCCCGCGAATAAGCGGTCCTACCTGGGAGTTTTCGCCGTCCGCAGGACAGAGGCGAACAAGTCTCGCAATACTGGCCTTGCGGGTCGCCCCGCAAGGAACGGGCGGCCCCGGCGCGGTGCGAACGCCGGGGCCGCCCACCGGAGAGAGGTCTGTGCAGGCCACTACTCCCAATGGCGATGATGCGCCGAAAAACGTTACGGCGTGGCCAGTTCCCGCACATTCAGGTCGCCGTCGGCGTACCGGGAGCGCACCACCTTCTTGTCGAACTTGCCGACGCTGGTCTTCGGCACCGCCTCGATGAACGCCCACCGCTCCGGCAACTGCCAGCGCGCCACCGACCCGGCCAGGAAGTCGCGCAACTCCTCCGGGGTCGCCGAGGCACCCTCCCGGAGCACCACCGTGGCCAACGGCCGCTCATCCCACCGCTGGTCCGGTACGCCCACCACGCAGGCCTCCAGCACCGCTGGGTGGGCCATCAGCGCGTTCTCCAGCTCCACCGAGGAGATCCACTCGCCGCCGGACTTGATCACGTCCTTGGCCCGGTCGGTGAGGGTGATGTAGCCGTCCGCCGACAGCGTGCCCACGTCACCGGTACGCAGCCACCCGTCGCGGAACTTCTCCGGGTCCGGCGCGTCGTCCCCGACGTACCGGGCGGTGATCCACGGCCCACGGACCTCCAGCTCACCGACGGAGGTCCCGTCCGCGGGCAGCGGCTCCCCGGACGGACCCACGATGCGGGCCCGTACCCCGGCCGGCACCCGGCCCTGCGTGTACCGGTACCGCCAGGCGTCGTCGCCGCTCGCCCCCGCCGGCGGGCGCGACACCGAGCCCAGCGGCGACATCTCGGTCATCCCCCAGGCGTGGATCACGTCGACGCCGTGCCGCTCGTCGAACGCGTGCATCAGCGACGGCGGGCAGGCCGAACCACCGACGATCACCTCCTTGAGCGAGGCGGTGTCGACGTCGTGGCTGTCCAGGTAGGCCAGCAGGTCGGTCCAGATGGTCGGCACCGCACCGGCCAGGGTCGGCCGCTCCGCAGCGATCATCTCGGCGATCGGCGCGGCCTGGAGGAAACGGTCCGGCATCACCAGCGACGCGCCGGAGAGGAAGGCCGCGAACGGCAGCCCCCACGACATCGCGTGGAACATCGGCACGATGGCCAGCTCCCGGTCGGTCGGTCCGAGCCCGAACCCCTCCGGCATGCAGATCTGCAACGAGTGCAGGTAGATCGAGCGGTGCGAGTAGGCCACCCCCTTGGGGTTGCCGGTGGTGCCGGAGGTGTAGCAGAGGGCGGCGGCATCGCGTTCGTCCACCTCGGGCCAGTCGTACGCCTCCGGGCGGTCGGCCAGCAGCGCGTCCCAGTGGTGTACGGCGATCCGGTCGCCCGCCGCCGCCAGCAACGGAGCGGGATCGCCGCCACCGACCACCACCACGTGCCGCACGCTGGTCATGCCACCGAGGGACTTCGCCAGCAGCGGGATCAGCGTCGAGTCGACAAGCACCACCGGTCCTCGGCGTGGTTGGCGATGTAGGTGACCTGGTCGGGAAAGAGCCGGATGTTCAGCGTGTGCAGCACCGCACCCATGCTGGGCACGGCGAAGTACGCCACCAGGTGCTCGGTGTTGTTCCACATGAAGGTGGCGACCCGCTCGTCGCCGGTCACCCCGCACTCCGCCCGCAGCGCGTGCGCGAGCCGGGCGGCGTCCCGCCCGACGTCGGCGTACGTGCTGCGCCGTGGCTCGGCGCCGGTCCACGTCACCACCTCGGCCGCGCCGTGCACGGTGGCGCCGTGTTCGAGGATCCGGGAGACCTGAAGAGGGGCGTCCATCATCGTGCTACGCATGGGTAACAAGTTAGTGTCGCCGGTCACACGTTGGGAACCCCCGTAAATTGTCCGGGTGAGCATCTCCTGGGCTGATTCGTACGTCGGGCAGCTGCGCGCCCTGGCCGGCGACCGGACGCTGATGTTCGTCGGGGCGCGAGCCGTGGTGCGCGACAACTCGGCCCGCATCCTGCTGATCCGCCGCTCCGACAACGGACAGTGGGCACTGCCGGCCGGCGCGATGGAGCTGGGCGAGTCGATCGCGGACTGCGCCGTGCGGGAGGTACGCGAGGAGACCGGGCTGCGGGCCCTCCGGGTCAGCGCCTTCGCCCTCTACACCGGCCCGGACCGCACCCACACCAACATGTACGGCCACACCTATCAGATCTTCACCACCGCGTTCCGGGTCGAGGAGTGGGACGGCCGGCTGGCCCGGGTCACCGACGAGACCATCGACGCGGGCTTCTTCCACCGCGAGGCGATGCCCCAGCCGCTCTCGGTCAGCGTCCTGGAGACCCTGGCCGACCTGGACGTCTTCGAGCAGACCAACCGCCTGATCCTGAAATGACCCGGCGGCCCCGCCCGTCAGGGCAGGGCCGCCGAAGCGGGCTCCGGTCCGGCCGATCAGTGCCGGCCCTCGGCGAACTCCTCGACGATCTTGGCGCAGAAGGCCGGCAGGTCGTCGGGCTTACGGCTGCTGACCAGCCCGTTGTCGGTCACGACCTGCTCGTCTACCCACTCCGCGCCGGCATTGACCAGGTCGGTACGCAGGCTGGGCCAGCTGGTCAGCCGACGCCCCCGCACCACGTCCGCCTCGACCAGCGTCCACGGGCCGTGGCAGATCACCCCGACCGGCTTGCCGGCGTCGAAGAACGACCGCACGAACCGGACGGCGTCGGCATCGGTACGCAGGAAGTCCGGGTTGGCCACCCCACCGGGCAACACCAGCGCGTCGTACCGGGCGGGATCCGCGTCGGCCGCGCTCACATCCACCTCGTACGTGGTGGAGGGGTCCAGGTGCTCGAAGGAGGTGATCTTCCCAGGCTTGATCGACACCAGTTCGGCGGTCGCGCCGGCCTGCTCGACGGCCTGACGCGGCTGGACGTACTCGATCTCCTCCACACCGTCGGTGGCCAGGAAGGCGACCCGCTTGCCCTGCAACGTCGCTGCCATGATGTTCTCCTCTCCGGGGGTTCGTCCGTATCCGTTCCCGGCACCGACGTCACGAAACGCGGCGGGTAGGTGGCCCACCACACGTCGCCGCCAGCGGGTGCCTGGCCGGCAGGTTTGACCCCGCCGACCGGAGGGGAACCGCCGGCATGGCACGAGCAGCAGCGGAACAGCTCCGGCTCGCCGACGTCGTGCAGAGCTGGCTCGGGCGTCCGGTCCTGGTGATCGGTGACGCCATGCTCGACGAGTGGCGGTTCGCCGACTCCGACCGGTTGTGCCGGGAAGCCCCCGCCCCGGTCCTCACCCTGCGCCGCCGCATCTCGGCGGCGGGTGGCGCCGCCAACACCGCCGTCAACATCGCCACGCTGGGCGGGCGCTCGGTGCTGGTGGCACCCGTCGGGGCCGACGCGGCCGGCGACGAGCTGCACGACTGTCTCGACCGGGCCGGCGTCTGGGACCGTACGGTCAGCCAGCCCGGGCGGCCCACCCCGGTCAAGCGTCGGATGCTGGCCGGCGACCAGATTCTGCTGCGCGAGGACTCCGGCGACCCGGACGACCCGCTCAGCGACGTGGGGGTGGACTGCCTGCTCACCGCCCTGGACTGCGCGAGTGCGGAACTGCGGGCCGCCAGCGGAGGCGAGAAGCCGACCCTGGTGGTCTGCGACTACGGCCTGGGCGCGCTGCCCGCGCCGGTCCGCGCCTGGCTGGTCGAGCACCGGGACCGGTACGCCACGGTCGCGCTCGACGCGCACGACCTCGCCGACTGGCGGGGCCTCGCCCCGACCGTGGTGACCCCGAGCTTCGCGGAGGCCACCCGCCTGCTCGCCCGCGCGGGCATGGTCGGGCCGACCACGAACCCGGCCCCCGCTGACCCGACCGGCACCGCGACGACCGGTGGGCACGAGCTGCACCTGGAGCATCCCGAGGTCGACCCGGCCGACGGCCCGTCCGAGCTGACCGTGGGAACGGCGCCGGGTGAGGCCGGGATGCGGCGTTCCGACGGGCCCACCGGGGAGCCCACCCCGGGCGAGAGCCGGGTGGCGATGACCCGCGACGGACTCAGCGTGACCGGCACCGGAGTGACCGTGAACGCCGAGATCGGTGCCGGCGTGGACCGGGCCGTCCTGGCCGAATCCCGCCTCGCCGACCTGCGCGCCCACACCGGCGCGGCCGTGGTCGCGGTGACCCTGGACACCGAGGGCGCGGTGGTCGGCGGGATCGACGGCGAACCCGCCCGCAGCCACAGCACACCCGTGCCGGCCAGCCACACCGTCGGTGCCGGTGACGCGTATCTGGCGGCGATGACGCTCGCGCTGGCCGCCGACGCTCCACTGTCCACCGCCGCCCAACTGGCCCAGCTCGCCGCGACGAGCACCGTCGCCGGCACCGGCACCTGCGTGTGCCGCCGCGAGGACCTGCTGGCCGCGCTGGGCCGGCCGACACCCGACGGTCGGCAGGTGCTGGTCGACACCGGGCACCTGACGGAGATCGTGGCCGGGCACCGGCGCGCCGGCCGCACGATCGTCTTCACCAACGGCTGCTTCGACGTGCTGCACCGGGGGCACGTGCGCTACCTGGAACAGGCCCGCGCCCTCGGCGACCTGCTGGTGGTGGCGGTCAACTCCGACGGCAGCGTGCGCCGGTTGAAGGGTGCGGACCGACCGGTCAACCCGATCGAGGACCGGGCCGCCCTGCTCGCCGCGCTGACCTGCGTCGACCACGTGGTGGTGTTCGAGGAGGATTCGCCGGCCGCCCTCATCGAAGCGGTCCGACCGGACGTCTACGTCAAGGGCGGCGACTACCCGCCCGAGCTGGTGCCGGAGGCCCCGCTGGTGCAGCGGCTGGGCGGCCAGGTACGCACTCTCGGGTACGTGCCGGACCGCTCCACCTCGGCGATCATCGACCGGATCCGCGGGTACGGCCAGGAGGGCGCGACCGGGGCGGAGGTCGGGCCGACCGCGCCCGCTCAGGAGGTGGAGACCTCCGGAGCGACCGGAACCACCGGTGCGGACGCGCCGCCACTGACCGGCAAGGCGCCGTGAACCGACCCCTCGACGCCGGCGCGCCCGCGCAGTTCCGCGTCGACCGGCTGGTCGACGTGCTCGTCCCGACCCGCAACCGGCCCACCGAACTCGCCGTCACCCTCTCCGGGCTCGCCGCCCAGGAGGGGGTGCCGGGATTCGGCGTGGTGGTCAGCGACCAGTCCGACGGCGACCCCGGGTACGCCCATCCGGCGGCGGCCACCATGGTCCGGGCCCTGCGTCACCGGGGACATCCGGTGCTGCTGACCCGGCGGCTACCCCGGCGTGGGCTCGCCGAACACCGCAACTTCCTGCTCGCCACCTCCATCGCCCGGTACGTGCTCTTCCTCGACGACGACGTCTGGCTGGAACCGGGAACGCTGCGCCGGCTGGTCACCGCGATCGGCGAGCTGGGCTGCGGCTTCGTCGGCAACGGGGTGCACGGCCTGTCCTACCTGGACGACGTCCGACCGCACACGCACCGGCACTACCGGGAGTGGCCGGGACGACCAGTGCCGGAGCGGGTCCGCCCGGGCACGCCCGAGTGGGACCGGGCGCAGATCCATTCGGCGGCGAACCTGCTGCACGTGACGGCGTCGCTGGCGCTGGCCGACGACGAATGGCGGGCGTACCAGGTGTCCTGGGTCGGCGGTTGCGTGCTCTACGACCGGACCAAGCTGGTCGACGCCGGCGGTTTCGACTTCTGGCGTCGGGTGCCGGTGCGGCACCAGGGCGAGGACGTCGCCGCGCAGCTCGCCGTGCTGGCCCGGCACGGCGGCGCCGGTGTCCTGCCCAGCGGCGCCTACCACCTGGAGTCACCGACCACGGTCACCGAACGTGACGTGGAGGCGTGGGAGGTCGTCCTCGCCGACCCGGACGCCTGAGCCAGCGGATGTCTTCAGCGGAACAGCAGCTCCCGGGCGGCTTCGAGCACCTCGGGGACCGGCACGTCGGTGACGAAGGAGTCGCGGTGCGGGCAGTCGCCGTCGCCCGGACGGTGCGGGTAGATGCCGGGCGTGCAGTCCACTCCGCAGACCGGACAGTGCACCGTCCACGAGGTGATCGGCCGATGCCGGCCCCGTAGCACCGGAGCGGTGGTGATCAGGTTGCCGACCCAGAAGATGCCGACGGTGGGGGTGCCGACGGCGGCAGCCAGGTGCAGCGGACCGGTGTCGTTGGAGACCACCAGTTCGCAGCCGCGGTAACAGCCGGCCAGCCCACTCAGACTGAGCGTGCCCACCTGCGGCCGGACCGGCACACCGGCGGTGGCGACCACCCGGTCGACCACCTCCCGCTCGGCCGGGGTGCCGGTGACCAGCACCTCGTACCCGTCGGTGTGCAGCGTCCGGGCGACCTCCCCGAAACGGTCGGCGGGCCAGCGTCGGCGGGTGTCGGTGGCCCCGGGATGCAGCGCCACCCGGGGACGCTCCGGCTCGCCGAGCACGGACCGCGCCTCGGCCCGGTCGGCTTCGGTGACCGCCAACGCCGGGGTGACCGTGGTGGCCGGAGCACCCACCAGGGCCACCGCCTCCAGATAGCGGATCACCTCGTGCTGGTAGTAGACGTAGCGCAGCCAGCGGTCCAGCGGCGGCGCGTCCTCGGCCCGCAGGCCGGCGGTGACGCGGGCACCGAGCGCGGCCACCAGCGGGTTGGAGTTGGCACCGCCGCCGTGCAGTTGCAGCGCCACGTCGAACCGTTCCGCGCGGGCGGCGGCCAGGAAGTCGACCATGCTGGACTCTGGCTCGCCGTCGGTCGCCGTCCGGATCCCCGGCGCGGGCGGCACCACCAGTACCCGGTCGACCGGGCCAGGCCGGTCCCGCCACAGCTGCGCGTGCCAGGGCGCGCCGAGCAACACGATCTCCGCTTGGGGGTACGCGGCCCGCAGCGCCTCCAGCGCGGGTAGCACGAAGATGAAGTCACCGAGCGCGTTGGCGCGCAACACGGCGATCCGGGCCACGTCGGGCACCCGGTCGGCGGCCTCTTCCAGCACGGCCCGGGCCACGGGACGCGCTACCGACCGGAATCGCCGGTGGCGACGTCCGGCTGGTGCAGTTCCCGATCCGCCGCCGGGTCGACGCTGCTCGGCACACCGCCGGACGCGCCGGCCGGACGTGGGCCGGTACGACCGACGGTGATGGTGCGCGGCGCGGGCCGGTTCGCCCGGGGCAGCCGTACCCGCAACAGACCGTGGTCCATCACCGCGTCGATCGCCTCAGGGTCCACTCGCGACGGAAGCTGCACGCGGTACTCGAAGCCCCGGGTCTCGAACCCGCCGGGAATGCCATGGTCGGCGTTGACCTCGGCCTCCGTCCGCGCCCGTACGCACAGCTCGCGGTCGTCAAGTTCCACCGCGACCTCCTCCGGAGCGACGCCGGGCAGCCGGACGACCACCTCCCAGCCGGCGCTGGTCTCGCCCAGCTCCACCTCGGGCGGACCCGGTCGACCACCGACCAGCCGGCTCAGCTCGGCCCGCAGCGACTGCAACTCGCCCATCGGGTCCCAGCCCTGCTGACCGCCCCGCCAGCCGCGTCCCGGCCTGGTCATCGCGCATCTCCCATCCGTTGACTGGCGGCCACCGGCCGCAGGGAACTCGGCGCGTCCAGGCTGGCCTCCCGGTCGACCCCGACCCCGAGCCGGTCGACGAGTTCGCCGCCCAGCCAACCGCCGACCCCGAGGATGCCGAGCGCCACCACCTCGATGGCGATCAGTGCCCCGCCCGCGCCCCGCGAGTCGGCGTTGAGCCGTACCACCCAGACGGCGGCGAAGAGCAGGAGCATCGCGACGTTCGCGGCGGCGTGGGTCAGCGCCACCCGCTTGGCGCGGGTACCGGAAGGGATGGCCAGCAGGTCGAACGTCCCGGCCGCCGCCGCCAGCAGGCCGCCGATCAGGCCGACGGTGAGGTTCCAGTACGCCACCTCGCCGAGGAAGTCCGGCCCGCCGACCGTGTCGATGATGTCGAAGAGCACGGCGGTGACCAGCAGGGCGAACGGAAACATCACAAGCATCGGATGGACGGGATGCCCCAGGATCTTGAGCCGACTCTCCATCTCCGGGCCTCCACTGCTCTCCGAGGGCGCTGAGTGGACCGGTACCCCGGTCACCGAGGGACAAACCTCACGGGCGGGCGTGACTAGACTGACCGTGGCGGTTTCCCGCCCGGGTGCCGCCACCACGGTCAACTCCATGGGGAGGCACCCAGTGACGGTGGAGATCACATCCGCAGCCGAATTGACCGAGCTGCTCGGCACCCCGGCACCCCGCGCAGTCGCCAAGGAGCGCACCGAGCTGCACGAACGTGACCGGCAGTGGCTCGCCGCGTCGCCGTTCTGTCTGGTGGCCACCGCCGGAGCGGACGGTACCTGCGACGTCTCGCCCAAGGGTGATCCGGCGGGTTTCGCTCACGTGCTGGACGAGCGGACCATCGCTATTCCGGAGCGTCCCGGCAACAAGCGCGCCGACGGCTACCGCAACATCCTGGCGAATCCGCACGTCGGCCTGATCTTCCTCATCCCAGGACGCACCGACACCCTGCGGATCAACGGCCGGGCGCGGCTGCTCCGCGACGCGCCCTGGTTCGACGCCATGGTGGTCAAGGGGCACCGGCCGGTGCTCGCCGTGGTGGTCGAGATCGAGCAGATCTTCTACCACTGTGCCAAGGCGTTTCTCCGGTCCCAGCTGTGGCAACCGGAGACCTGGCCAGCGGACCCGCTGCCCAGCCGGGCCCGCCTGATCAAGGAGGTCGAGGCCCCGGCGGCCACCCTCGCCGACCTCGAACGCCACTACGGCCCCCAGTACGCCGCCAACCTCTACACCTGACCGCCCCTCCTCTTCCCCCTCCCCCGCACCGCCACCCACCCGTGCCCGCCCGGCTCCCCGGCCCGCAACTTCGGTGATGTTGCTGCCTGAGGTCCACCAGGACACGACAACATCCGCGAAGTTGCAGGCTGGGTTACCCGGGTGGGTCAGCTGCGGGGGATCACGGTGGTGGTGACGATGACACTGTTGACGACGGTCGCGGTCATCGTCCGGGTCACGGCTTCCGCTGCGGCACCGGCGCCCCAGTTGCCCTGTTCCAGTTCCTTGGCCCGGTTGATCACGGGTGTGGTCCACGGGATGTCGCGGTAGAACTGGGGAAGAGTTCCGCTGCCCGACAGCAGTGCCGCGAGCGCGGCTACCCGGGCCGACGGTTCCGCGCCGTTCACGAGGACCTGCCGCACCTCCTCCAGCAGACGCGCGCGGCGTCCGGTGCCACCGTCGCGCAGCGCGGTCGTACGGAACAGGCCGAGCATCTTCCGGTCCTCCCGGGTGATGTCGCCGCGTTCGACGAGCCGCTCCAACACCGGCTTGCGCAGCTCCGGGCCGATCGCGGCGAGCACCGTCTGGACGCCGCGGGGTTTCTCGGAGATGTAGTCCCACGCCGACCGGAGCAGCTCATCCGACGGTGCCTGTCCCTCGACGATCTTCACCTTGCGTCGGTCCGCCATGGTCACCCGGTCGGCAAGGGCGAGATCCGCGAGTACGGCCCCGGCGAGGACGTAGAAGAGGGTGTTCTCTCCGGCGATGGTGCCCGACCTCGGCTGGAACAGCAGGAGCAGGAGGTCCTCCACCAGAGTCGGTGCGCTCTCGGCGGGCGCGCCTGAGGAATTGTCGGGTTGCCGGGTCATGGGTCAGACCTCTCTTGAGACGGCTGGGTGTTCAGCGGACGGCCTCGGTGTTCGGACCATGGTCTGGTCATCCCGCCGCCGTCGCGACAATGATCGAGACGAGCGTCGCGGAGGCGTTGTTGACGCCGTGCAGCACGACGCCCGGCCAGATGGAGCCGGACCAGCGGAACATCAGGGCGGCAAGCACGCCGACGACGAACGCGGCGGGCAGTACCGGGTTGATGCCGTGCGCGACAGCGAAGATCGCAGCGCTCGCGATCACCGCGATCCAGGCCCGGTATCGGGCGAACAGGGCGTTAGCGAGCACGCCGCGGAAGAATGCCTCCTCGCCGAGCGGTGTGATGACCGACCCCGCGACGAGGGTGAGGGCGAGCGACAGCCAGCCGGCGTTGGCGGCCTCCTGGTAGCTCGTCTGGACGTTCTGCGCGTCGCCGCTGACGATCATGTAGATGATCGCGGCCATCGTGCCGAGCACGTAAGCGCCGATTCCGAGCGCGGCGGCGACGAGCAGCTGACGTGCTGTCGCACGGCGGACGCCGAAGGCCGACAGCCCACGAATACGGATGAGCACGGCGACCGCGAACGCGACAAGCCCCATCGCGCCCGAGACGACGAGGCCCACGACGCCCGCCACGGCATCGTCGGCAACGCGCGGCAGGAACACGGCCACCAGAGCGAACGAAGCCGCGTAGGCGAGTCCGCCGGCAATGACCTCGGGCCAGGCCGGACGCCTCCGACCGACGCGCCCAGTCCTGCCGTCACCGATCGTGTGAGGGGTCACGGTCACTCCTTCGGCGTACGCCCTTCTGGGGCAGTGTGCGGCCTGGTCGGATCGGCGGTCGGGAAATCGCCAGGGCAGCTCCAGCGGGCTTGGCATCTCAACGGCGGGGCTCCCAGTTGAAGAGGCGGGTGGCCAGCACGACGGCGACGACGACCCAGCCCAGCGTCGGAGCCAGCAGGAGCAGAGAGTCGGTCACGGCGACGCCACCGTTCCAGGCGTTCATCACCATCTCGGTCGCGGAGCCACCGGGCAGCAGCCGCTTGAGCAGGGCGAGGTCCTCGGTGCCGCTGATGCCCACCCAGCTGGCCACACCGATCACACCGAGGGTGACCGGCAGGGTGGTGACCTGGGCGTGCTCGGGTGAGTTCGTCAGGCCGGCGGTGGCCAGCCCCAGACCGAGCAGCATGGCCACGGTCGCGACGATCGCCACCACCAGCAGGGGAATATTGGCCGGCCCGCCGGCAACCATGGCCAGCGCGGTCAGGATCGCAGCCACCTGCACCACGGCGACCACGGTGGCGGGCAGCAGCAGGCCGGCGAGAATGCCGGCGTCCCCGATGGCCGTGGAGCGCAACCGTTTGAGGAAGAGATTCTGCCGCCGGGACGCCAGGGTGGTCACGGTCGTGGCGTAGAGCCCGAACGCGGCCACGGTGAACAGCACGATCGCCGCGATGTAGCCGAGACTGCCGAGGGCGGCGAAGGTTTCGTACTGACGGACGAAGTACCCGGAGACGACCACCGGAATGATGAAGCTGGTGACCAGCACCAGCCGGTTCCGGAAGAGCTGGATCAGCTCACTGAAGGCGATGGGGAACACGGGAAGGTTTCCTCTCGGGGAACGAGTCAGCCGCTGATGGCGCGGAAGACGTTGTCGAGGCGGGTCGGTCCGGCCTCCAGGTCCCGCAGCTCCACGGCGTGGTCCTGCGCCCAGGAGAGCAGGATGTGCAGGTCCTTCTGCAGGCCAAAGGTCTCGATCACGACCTTGCCGTCGCCGTCCCTGGCGGCCTGCAACGGCAGCGCCGGGACCGTCGATGGCAGCGAGAAGCGGATGACCGCCGGCAGGGTCCGGGTCAGCTCGGAGACGGTGCCCTCCCGGTGGAAGGTGCCCTCGTGCATGAGCCCGATCCGGTCGGCGCGCTCCTGTGCCTCCTCCAGGTAGTGCGTGGTGAGCACGATGGTCGCGCCGTTCTCCCGGAGCCGGTCCACGGTCGTCCACAGGTGGTCGCGCGACTGGACGTCCAGGCCGGTGGTCGGCTCGTCCAGGAAGATCAGCTCCGGGGTGCCGTAGACGGCGGTGGCGAAGTCCAGCCGCCGCTTCTCCCCGCCGGAAAGCTGGGAAACCTTCCGGCCGGCCTTGCTGGTGAGATCGACGACGTCGAGCACCCGGTCGACATCGTCGGTCCGCCGGGTGAGGGTGCCGATCAGCCGGACCGATTCGCGAACCGTGAGGTCCGGGGAGAAACCACTCTCCTGGAGCATGACACCCATCCGGGGACGTACCAACCGGCGGTCACCCGGTTGGTGCCCGAAGACGCGCACGCTGCCGGAGGTCGGCATCCGGTGACCCTCGATGGTCTCCAGGGTCGAGGTCTTCCCTGCCCCGTTCGTGCCGAGCAGCGCGTACAGTTCCCCACGCCGGACCTCGAAGGACAGGTCCTTCACGGCGTGGAAGTCGCCGTACCTGACGTTGAGCCGTTCGACTTCGATGACTGGTGTCGTGGACATGCCCCAATGACAGCAGCGGTCGCTCCGATCCATCAGTGGTGCCACGTCACGGGTACATGTGACGTGGTGTCACTGCCGCCGGGCAGGATCGGCAGAATACTGGGCAGGTGACCGCGAGATCGCCGGCCTTCACCAAGACGACGCAGAGGCGGCTGCGCCGGATAAATCTCCTCACCTCACTTCCGCCGGTCGTGTTCGCCGCGGTGGTTCTCCTGGCCACCGACGCGCACACCTGGTGGCATCTCATCGTCCTGGCTCCGGGTGCCGTGGCGGCCGTGGTGGCCTTCGAACGTTGGACGGCGGACGACCTCGCCCGGGTCGCCCTGCCCTGCACGATCGTCGGGGCTGTGGTGTGGCCGCTCGGGGTGCTGCTGACCGGCAGCCCCAACGCCTACTGGGGCATCTGCGCGGTGGGGTCCCTCGCCCTGCGCCAGGTACGACGCCGGACCCTGGCGGCGTTCGGACTGTTCAGCTACGTCGCCGCCGTCGGCGCGGCGCGGCTCCTGGTGCAGCAGGACGACGTCCGCGGCGTCCTGATCACCTACGTCCTCGTCCCGACGGGCCTCACCATCCTGGTGACCGTCCTGACGGTCGTTGGCGAACGGTTCTACGACCTCATCCGGGAGCTGGATCACGCCCGGGAGCGCGAAGCGGAACTGGCGGTCATCCGCGAACGCGTCCGCTTCGCCAGCGATCTGCACGACATCCAGGGCCACACCCTGCACGTGGTCAAGCTGAAGATCGCGCTGGCTCGGAAGCTGATGCGCCGCGACACCGATCGCGCCGAGAAGGAGCTGCGGGAGACGTACGCTCTGGTCAGCGACACCATCGCCCAGACCAAAGAGCTGGCGTACGCCCAGCGCCGGCTCAACCTCTCGGCGGAACTCGAAAATGCGAAGAACCTCTTCGAGGCGGCGGGGATCCGGGTCCGGGTGACCCGGGAGGCCGAGGTGGGCCCGCGCAGCAGCGAACTGCTCGGCCAGGTGCTGCGCGAGACCACCACCAACATCCTGCGACACGCCCAGGCCACCCAGGTGCAGATCACGCTCTCCGAAGCCGGCATCGCGATCGTCAACGACGGCGTGAGCAGCGATACGCTGCCCGAGCTTCGAGGGCTGTCCAGCCTCCGACAACGGTTGGCAGCCGACGGCGGCGAACTGGCCGTGCAACAGCAGGACGGGCGTTTCCTGACCGCCGCGAGCTTCCCGCCCGCTCGTGTCGATGCCGCCACCGGCGGCGCTGCGGAGGATGACCGATGACCACCGCCATCGTGCTCGCTGACGACGAGGCCCTGCTGCGCAAGGCGCTGGCCGCGCTGCTTCCGCTCGAAGGCGACATCGACATCGTCGCCGAGGCGACCGACGGCGACACCGCCGTCGAGGCCACTCTGAGACACCGGCCCGACGTGCTGGTCATCGACCTGGAGATGCCCGGCGTGGACGGCCTCGGCGCCATCACGCAGATCCGCCGCGTCCGACCGGAGCAGGTGGTTCTCATGTTGACCCGGCATGCTCGGCCCGGCGTGCTGCGTAAGGCACTGAAGCTCGGCGTCCAGGGCTTCGTCAGCAAGTCGGCCGAGCCGGCCCACATCGCCTCGGTCATCACCGACCTGCACGCGGGCAAACGGTGGATCGACCCGGACGTCTCCGCGCTCGCCATCGTCGACGACTGCCCACTCACCGAGCGCGAACTCGACGTGCTGCGGGTGACCAGCGAGGGCTACTCGGTCGCCGACATCGCCGCCCGGCTTTACCTCGCGCAGGGCACCGTCCGCAACTACCTGTCCAACGCAATGCAGAAAACCCAGACCCACACCCGTCACGAGGCCGCGCGCTACGCCCGCGAACACGACTGGCTGTGACTCAGAACGCGACCCAGGGAGTTGTCAGATGTTGGACCCGGTTCCGACCCAGCGCATCGAAGGCGTTGTCGTAGCGGCCCTCGCCGTCGTGGTGATCGTCGCCGCCGGCTACGCGTGGTGGTGGCTGCTCGCCCTCTTCCTGATCTTCGACCTGTCGATGATCGGCTATCTACGTGGCCCGCACGCGGGTGCCTTCTGCTACAACCTGGTGCACTCGTACGCGCTGCCGGCGTTGCTGGGCGCGGTCGCGGTGGCCTTCGCCGCATTCCGTGACCCGATCGACTGGCTCGGCATTCTCGCCATCGCGTGGGTGTTCCACATCGCCGTCGACCGCGCCCTCGGCTACGGTCTCAAGACGACAGAGGGCTTCGAGCACACCCACCTCGGCCGGATCGGAAAGGCCAAACGGTCCACTCCCTGAGCCGCACGGTTCGGCATGGCCCGGCCACAGCGGAACGGACGGTGCCGCTGCCCACCGGGACGCCCCGGGTGTTAGCAGCGGAAACACCTCTCGACATCGCGCCGTTTGCCAACCGCTTGCGGACTGGGTGCGGACCGCAGGTCCAACTGACGGCCGGAGCTACTCCTTCGCCGGCAGGTCGTGAAACCACCGCCGGGACGACGCGGGCACCAGCAACAGGCCAACGATGGCTGACGCACCAACGATCTGCAGCAGCCCCAGCACATCAGCCTTGGCAATCGCGATGACGCCGTACACAACGCCGGCGGTCGAGAAAACGGTTGTCCAAAACCGGGCCCGCCCGCTGCCACGCCACAGGCCGTAGGCCAACGCCAGGAGAAGAAGCACCCCTATCAACCCGGTGGCGACGGATGGACCACTGGTCAACATCATCGACCCCCAGAGCGCCGCCGCCACGAGCAGAACCAGGCAGACGGCGGCTACCGGCGCTGGGACGCGTCGCTGACCTTGCTCGATCATCGGCTCATGGTAGGCGTCGTTCGCCCCATCCATGAGCCGCTCTCGCCGTCGGCTCCGACCAGGTGCAGTCACGCGTCATTCCCTGCCTCGGAGCTACCTGCTCTGCCGACGGCGGCGGGGGTAGCGCGTTCCGGGGCTCGGCGGATCTCCGAACAGAACCAACGTCGACCTCGGGAAACGGCGAAGCCCAGGCCGATGACCTGGGCTTGCGTGCCGAGCCGCCGAGCCGCCTGACGCAATCGAACCGGGCCTCCCGCGGCCAAGGCCCTGCTCGCGCATTCGTGCCATAGCGGGATGTCCCGGCGATTAGCACGCGAGCGAACGGGCAGGGTTTATCCAACCACGACACCAGGAAGAGGAATTCGACATGCGCTCCTCGTACTGCCTCGCGCTCCGCCTGCTCCCGGTAGTCGGCGTTGCCGCTGCCGCGACAGGTTGCACGACCACGCCATCCGCCTCTTCTTCCTCCGCGCCCCCCACAGTCGGATCGTCCTCCGCTTCCTCCCCCTCCGCCTCTTCGTCTTCCGGTTCGGACTCGGCGGCCGCGTGCCGGACCGAGGACATGTCGGCCGTCATCACCGCGCAGCCGCATGCCGAGAACGTCGCGCTCGTAACGCTGACCAACGCCGGCCCTGACGCCTGCAGCGTCGACGGCTGGGCCCACATCTCCCTCGTCAACGCCGCCAACATGGTTGTCGATGTGAACACCGAGAAGGTCGACCAGCCTGGCCCGCCAACACCGACCACGGTCGAGCCGGACGAGTCCGTCTGGGCCGGCATCAAGTGGACGACCTGCGACAAGGGCAGCAGTGACTGCGCTGCGGGCAACACCCTGAAGTTCAGCCTCCAGGCATCCGTTGACGACAAGCCCGCCGAACTCAAGGGCTTCCCGAACCCGGAAGCCAGCAACATCACCATGGGATCGCTGCAGATCGGTTCCCTACAGCCCAGCCGTCAAGGCGTCGTCGCCTGGTGATCCAGCCCGCTATGCAACCATCCCACCAGATCAAGGGGGAGGCACCGTGATCTGTCGATCCGCCTCCCGCCCTGAACCACGTCGCATCAGGCGACCTGCAGGGGTCGAGCCATCCCTGGCTCATCTCGACGCCCAGGTCCGGCGGCTCCACTCCCGGGGTGACGCGCGGGAGGTTCGGGGGCTAGTCGGATCTCCATCGATACAAGTGATGCCCTGACCTGCGTCTCCGCTGGTCAGGGCATCATTCCGAGCCGCCTGACGGAATCGAACCGTCGACCTACGCATTACGAGTGCGTCGCTCTGCCGACTGAGCTAAGGCGGCAACGGTGGTCAAGTGTACGGCACGCGTCGCTCCGTGGCCGAGCGGGATTGCTCGCGAGCCGAACGAACCGGGCGCCGGGGGGCGTTTCCGGGGTCGTCGGGTCAGCCGGGCCGCACTACGCTGCGGCGAATGACCGACGATCACACCTCTCGTGACGAACCGGGCGACGTCGGGCCCTCGCCCGGCGACCGGACGCAGCCGCAGGGGCCGTACGCCGGGGAGGCCGCCGGAGGTCGGGCGGCCCGGCGACCCCGCAGCACCGATCCGCTGGAGCTGGGTTTCACCCCCCGCAAGCCGGTGCCGTGGCTCGCGCCGTTCCTGCTGATCAGCACCGGCCTGCGTACGCTGCTGGCGATGCTGTTCGGGGCCTACCTGGACAAGCGGGAGCTCCAGAAGGCACTGGACGCGGAGATCTCCCGGCAGGTGGGGCCGGACGGGGGGCTCTGGCTCGACTACGTGGCCGACCTGGGTGACGGGTTCAACGCCACCTACTCGGTGGCCTACCTGCTCGCCCAGCGGGAGATCACCGTGGACGGGCACCGGCTGCCCCGGGCACAGACCCTGGTGATGGGGGGCGACCAGGTCTACCCGTCGGCGGAGTACGCGGCGTACGAGGACCGGTGCAAGGGGCCGTACCAGGCAGCACTGCCGGCCACCCCGGCGGAGCAGCCGACGATCTTCGCGGTGCCCGGCAACCACGACTGGTACGACGGGCTGACCGCGTTCCTGCGGCTGTTCGTCCGTACCCGGGACCGGCACTTCGGCGGCTGGCGTACCGGCCAGTCCCGGTCGTACTTCGCCGTCGAGCTGCCGGCCGACTGGTGGCTGCTCGGTCTCGACGACCAGTCCGGCTCGTACGTCGACGACCCGCAGCTCACCTACTTCGACGCGGTGGCGAAGCGACTCGGACCGCAGAGCCGGGTGATCCTGGCGGTGCCGGCTCCGGCCTGGGTGAAGGCCGTCGACCGGCCCACCGCGTACGACTCGATCGACTACTTCATCCGGACCATCGTCGCGCCCACCGGTGCCCAGGTCCGCCTGCTGATCTCCGGCGACCTGCACCACTACGCGCGGTACACCGGGCCGGACGGGCGGCAGCTGGTCACCTCCGGCAGCGGCGGGGCCTACCTGTACCCGACGCACAAGCTGCCCGAGCGCATCGAGGTGCCACCGCCCGACACCCTGGCCCGCCGGTCCAGCCCGTCCCAGGCGTACGAGTTGGCGGGCCGCTACCCCGACGCCGCCCGCTCACGCCGGTACGGCTGGGGGATCTTCGCCCGGCTGCCGCGCCGCAACCCGGGCTTCTCGACGTTGCTGGGCGTGTTGCAAACCCTGCTGATGCTCTCCATGGCCGGTGTGACCGACTTCCGGTCCGAGGCCTCCGAGCAGCGGCTGTTCAGCGTGCCGCTGGTGATGATGGTGCTGGTGACGGTGCTCGCGGCGGCGATGTTCGCGAAGCCGCCCAGTTCCAGCGGCAAGCGGCACGCCCGGCACTGGATCCTCGGCGTCGGGCACGGGTTGGCGCACGTCGGGTTGGCCGCCGCCGGCACCTGGGCCTGGCTCGCCCTGCCGTTCCACGACTGGTCCTGGCCGCTGCCGGCGGTGGCGGCGGCAGTGGTCTACCTGCCGGTGATCGGGTTGGTGGCCAGCCAGCTGGTGGCCGCGTACCTGCTGCTCGCGAGCGCGTTCGGGGTGAACGTCAACGAGCTGTTCGCCGGGCAGGGCATCGAGGACGCCAAGGGCTTCGTCAGGATGCGGATCGACCCCGACGGCACACTCACTCTCTACCCGATCGCCATCGACCGGGTCGCCCGCGACTGGCAGGTCACCCCCGACTCCTCCCCCGACTCCTCCTGGCTAACCCCCACCACCCCGCTGACCCCCCGCCTAGCCGAACCCCCCACCACCCTCACCTAACCCGCCCACCCAATCCCACCCTGTTGATCATGAGGTTAGCGGCAACTCTGGAGATCGAAACTGCCGCTAACCTCATGATCAACGCATAAAACCCAGAAGAGGTGTCAGGGGGTGTGGGTTTGGTCGTAGGCGCGGCGGGAGCCGCAGACGTCGGCGCGGGAGCACCTGGAGCGCGAGCCGTCGGCGTCCAGGCGGACGGTGACCGCGTCCCTAGGGACGCTGTGACCGACCACTCGGCCCTCCCCCTCCGGCGTGGTGACGCGGGTGCCGATCGCCGGGGCGGATTCGGCGAAGTTGGCGTACAGGGGATGTTCGTACTTGAGGCAGCACATCAGCCGACCGCAGGCGCCGGAGATGCGCAGCGGGTTGAGCGGAAGATCCTGGTCCTTGGCCATCCGGATGGTGACCGGCTCGAAATCGTTGAGGAAGGTGGCGCAGCACAGATCCCGGCCGCAGGAGCCGATACCGCCCTGCACCCGTGCGGAATCGCGGGCCGACAGCTGGCGCAACTCCACCCGACAGTGCAGGGTCGCGCCGAGATCGCGGACCAGGGAGCGGAAGTCCACCCGGTGCGGGGCGGTGAAGTAGATGGTGCTGCGCTCACCGCCGCCCTCGCCGTTGCCGAGCACGTGGTCGACCGCCACCACCTTCATCGGCAGACCGTGCTCGCGGATCAGCCGTTTGGCCGCGACCTTCGCCTCGGCCTTGCGCCGCCGCAGTTCCTCGTCGCGGCGCAGGTCCTCCTCCTGTGCGAGCCCGGCCAGCCGGGGAAACCCCGTCGTGTCGTCGGTGACCCACTGCGCCGCCCACACGCACTCCGCCACCTCGGGGCCGTCGTCGGTGGGCACCAGCACCTTGTCGCCCACCTGCGGACTCAGCTCGCCGGGGTCGAGATAGTAGAGACGCCCGTACCGCTGGAAGCTGACCGCGCAGAGCATGCCCATTCCCTCACCCTACGTCGCGCGGGCGGGAACGCGCCGGGTCGATCGGCGGCGGCGTTCCGCCAGGGCCCCGCGCCGCCGCACGCCGCGCAGCCATCCACGATTGTCGACTCGACCGATCCCCATCCCGGCCGCCGGTACGACGATGCCGCCCGGACGGCTGAAACCTGCGTCACGGGCGGGACAAGACCGGGCCGAACGCGTTGAGTGGAGAGCAGACCTGCGGGGGGTGCAGGGAAGGTCACGGCGCCGCTGACGGGCCACCCGCGAGGGTGCCCGCGAGCGGCGCCGTGCACCCTGTGCACGCGCCAGCGCCAGCATCGGCGACGGTGTTGACGGACGCCCGACGACGACCCGAGCGACGACCGGATGGTCTCGCCGGCCTCACCAGCCGACCCGGGTCGTCCGGCCGCCAGCCGGGCCATTACCCGTGTCCGGGCGGAACCGCCCGCCCCCGGGCCGCCACGGCGACTCGGCGAGGCTCGGTGACCACTGCCGCAACAGGGTCTCCGCGCCGTCGTACGCGACGCAGAGCACCGCCAGCACCCGGGCAGCGATCTCGGCGGCGGCCACCCCACCCGACCCGGACGCCCCGGAGCCCGCCGCCGTCCGCTGGACCGAGGTGGCGGCGACGACGGCTACCGCCTCGGCCGAGCCGATCGCCTCGGCGAGGGCCCGGGCCACGGCGAGCCGGCTGCCTTCCACCCAGTCGGCCAGCGCGTCGGCGTAGCCGGCGGTGGCTTCCAGCCGCCCGACCAGGCTTTCGGGGCCCTCGTCAAGGTGCCGCAGCAGGGCCGCCCGGGACTGGCCGTACGCCATGGCGGCCGAACCGGACCAGAGCAACGGGTCGGTCAGCGCGGCGCAGGCGTGGTCGTAGCCGTGCACGTGCCGACGGACGGCGTGTCCGGCGGTGGCCAGCGGCCCCGGCCGCAGGTCGAGGAAGCCGCGCAGCGCGTCACCGGGCAGCACCTGCATCCGGCGCAGCAGCGGCCAGACCCGATGCCCCTCGGGAGCACCCGCCGCGAGCAGCGTGTCCACCCGCCCCAGCAGGTCAAGGCCGGGCTCGGCGAGCCGGTCGAGGAAATCCATCACGCCTCACCGGCGAGCCGGCGGGAGACGGCGGAATCGATGTCGGAGTAGCGGTCGGCGGCCTCGCGCAGCGCGGCGGCCACGGACGCCACCTGCGTGGCAGCGGTGTGCGCCTCCCGGGCCCGATCACCGGTGGCGGCCACCCACTGCCGGTGCAACGCCCGACCGATCTCGCCCGGTCGGCCGGGTGCGTCGGCGCCGAACGCCACCTGCGCCGGGTCCCCGGCGGTGACCGATCGGGAGAGCGCGGTAAGCGTGGCGCTGGCCTCGTCGAGGCGGCCAGCCAGGATGCGAAGGCTGTCCATCTCAGGCCCCCGTCAGCGGTCGGTAGGCGGTGAAGGTCTCGTTGTGCAGCTTTTCCCTCGCCCACTCGGCAGCGTCGGCGGCGGCGGTGACCGCGGCCCGCACCGAGTCGGCGACGTCACGCGGTGCCCGGGTGTGCAGAGGGCCGAGGAAGCGCACGTCGGTGATCCGGCCGCCAGCGGTGACCACCACCTCGACCAGGCCGTCCGGTGAGCGGACGGTGACTTCGACCGTCGCCACGGCCTGGTCGAACTCGGCCTGGAGGGACTCGATGCGGCGGTAGCGCCGGACCGCCTCCTCGATCCATGCCTCGTCGATCTCACCCCGCGGCATCGCCGGACTCCTCCCGGTTTCATCACTGTGCGTGCCGCCACCGTCACCACGGCACACCGGACCGTACCGCACGCGAATTGCGCCTGTCGATGGCTGTCGGCAACGGTCCGGCTACGGACCGGCCGGGGCGCGACGGCCCGGCCGTTCGCCGAGGTGTTGCACCGGACGGCGGCGGTCAGCCCTTCCAGAGGGCGAGCATCATCGCCTCGACGGCGATCCGGGGCTTGACGTTGGCCTCGATCGCGGCGCGACAGGTGAGCACCGCCTCCAGGCGCCGCAGCGCCCCCTCCGCCTGCCAGCTACGAGCGCCCGCCTCGGCCAGCTCGGCGGTGTCGGAGTGCACCGGCGACACCGGCGCGCCCAGCGCCATGGTCAACGCGTCCCGGTAGAAGGCGGCGAGGTCCACCAGAGCCCGGTCCAGCGCGTCCCGTTGGGCCCGGGTCGCCCGTGACTTCTGGCGTCGTTCCAGGTCCTTCAGTTGCCCGGCGGCTCCTCGGGCGGCACCAGCCGCACCCCGACCGGTGCCGCCAGCGCCGAGCGCCGTCTCCAGCGCCGCGCGCTCCGCGGTGTCGATCTCCGCGACCGACGCCTCGGCCTCCGCCTCGGCGGCCTCGATCAGCGCGGACGCCGCGTCGAAGGCGGCACCCACGCCGGTGAGTCGACGCGGCACGGCGAGCACCGCTTCCCGCCGGGCCCGGGCCTGCGGATCACGCGCCAGCCGGCGGGCCCGCCCCACATGGCCTTGCGTGGCGGCCGCCGTCCAACGCGCAACGTCGGGGGCGATCCCGTCCCGACGGACGAGTACGTCGGCCACCGCCTCGGCCGCCGGCTGCCGCAACGGCACCACCCGACACCGCGACCGGATGGTCACCGAAATGTCGTCCGGGTGGGTGGACGGCGTGCAGAGCAGGAAGACCGTACGCGGCGGAGGCTCCTCCACCGCCTTGAGCAGCGCGTTGCCGGCCGCCTCGGTCAACCGGTCGGCGTCTTCGATGACGACGACCTGCCAGCGCCCACCGGACGGGGTACTGGCCGCGCGGAGCACCAGAGCCCGCATCTCGTTCACCCCGATGGAGAGCCCGTCGGGCACCACCAGCCGGACGTCGGCGTGAGTGCCGGCGAGGGTGGTGTGGCAGCCGGGGCACTCGCCGCAGCCGGTGCCGTGCACGCACTGCAACGCGGCGGCGAAGGCCCGTGCCGCGACCGACCGGCCCGAGCCGGGCGGTCCGGTGAAGATCCAGGCGTGGGTCATTCCCCCGCCCGGGTCAGCGCCGACGGCTGCCTCGGGTTCGCCGGTGCCGCGCAGCGCGGCGGCGGCAGCCGCGGCGGCCCGGCGCAGCGTCTGCACCGCCTCGTCCTGCCCGACCAGGTCGGCGAAGGCGTCCGGCATCAGGTCCGCTCCGTCGTCACCAGCTCCGACGGGGATAACTCGGGCTGCACCGAGGTGTCCGGACCGTGCGCCGGACCCGGGTGATCGACCCCGTCGGCGCTGCCGAGCAGTTCCTCCACCCGGCGGGCGACCCGCTCGGCGATCTCCTCGGCCGAGCGGGCCGCGTCGAGGACCAGGTAACGCTTCGGGTCGGCAGCGGCGAGATCGAGGAAGGCGTACCGGACCCGGTCGTGGAAGGTGATCGACTCGGCTTCCAGACGGTCGGCGCTCTCCGCACGAGCGGCGACCCGGGACAGTCCGGTACGCGGATCGACGTCGAGCAGCACCACCAGATCGGGCTTGAGCCCGCCGGTGGCCCAGGAGGAGAGCCAGGACACCTCGTCGACCGGCAGCGTCCGGCCGGCGCCCTGGTAGGCAAGGGACGAGTCGACGTACCGGTCGCTGATCACGACGGCGCCCCGGGTCAGCGCGGGCCGGACCACGGTGGCCACATGATGCGCCCGGTCGGCGGCGTAGAGCAGCGCCTCGGCGCGCGGGGAGGGTGCCTCGTCGGGCGCGGTGTCCAGCACCAGTGACCTGATCCGGGCACCGACGCCGGTGGCGCCCGGTTCCCGGGTGACCACCACGTCCCGTCCCTGGCCGCGCAGCAGCTCAGCCAGCTTGCCGAGCTGGGTCGACTTGCCGGCGCCCTCGCCGCCCTCGAAGACCACGAAGAGTCCGGCTGAGACGAACGGCTCGGCCGGCATCAGCGGACGGCCCCGGATCGACCCCCACAGGTCAGCCAGGACCGGCACGCCCTTCTTGTCGTCCATCTGCCCGAAGGCGCTGATCCCGGCGAAGATGCCGGCCGCGCCGGCGGCGAGCAGCAGCAGGCGGGTGGAGGAGACGGAGATGCCGAGGTCGGCGATGGTAAGCGTGCGGGAGCCACCAACACCGGCCAGCAGGCTCCCGAGCGCGATCGCCAGGATCAGCACGAGCCGGGTACCGATCTGCACCACGGCGAAGACCCGGCCGCGTACCTCGTCGGCGACCTCGCCGCCGAGCAGGGTGGTGCCGGAGAGGAAGGCCATCCCGGCACCGGCCCCGACGAAGACCGCACCGACCAGCGCCATGGACAGGTGGATGGCGAAGGCCAGCGTCATCACCGAGGCGCTGGCCAGCACGATGCTCATGCCGAACCAGCGACGCCGGGACATCTCCCGCACGATCATCGGCCCGAGCCCGATACCGATCGCCAGGCCGATGAAGATCGCGCCGAACAACAGGTAGAACGCGGCGTCACCGGCGCCGAGCGAGTCGGCGAAGAACCGGGCCGTGCCGATGACGATGCCGCCGCCGGCGAAGGCACCGAGGATGCCGAGGACCAGTCCGCGCACCAGCGGGGTCTGCCCGATGAATCGCCAGCCCTCGGTGAACTGGCGCATCATGCTCTGCTCGGTGCGCTCCCGTTCGTCGGTCTGCCCCTGGCTGATCTCCTTGATGCCGAAGGCCACCACGACGGCGGTGGCGAGCCGGGAGAGCGCGTTGAACCAGAGCGCGAGTTGGGCCGGCTGGGCCCAGTCCGGCATCTCGCCGCCGGTGGCACCCCGGATGATGCCGTCGAGCGACGAGAGCACGATCGCGGCGAAGACCGGGGTCAGGCCGTACGTGGTGATCAGGGTGAGCTGGTTGGCTGTCTCCAGCCGGGCCCGCGGGATGAGGTTCGGTACCGCGGCTTCCTTGGCCGGGATCCAGAGCAGGGTGACCGTCTCGATCAGGAAGGTGGCGATCGCCGCCCAACTGACCACCCGTGCGCCGCTGGCGCCGGTCAGCGCGTAGAGCGGGATGGAGGCGAAGAGCACGAACCGCAGCAGGTCGCAGATGACCATCGTCCAGCGCCTGTCGAACCGGTCGGCGAGCACTCCGGCGACCGGGCCGAGCAGCAGGGCGGGTAACAGCCGAATGGCGATCACGCCACCGAAGGCCGCACCCTTCGCGGTGCTCCCCTCCACCTGGGCGGCGGCGAAGACGCTTGTGGCGAGCAGGCCGAGCCAATCACCGAAGGAGGCTGCGCCGAGCACGATCCAGAGCCGCCGGAACGGCCGGATGCGCAGCACCGAGCGGATCGCGCCGTACCCGGTCAGGTCGGGTTGGCCGCCGGGGCCGCCCGACGGGCTCTGCGTCCCCGCCTTGCCGGACTGGTTCGTGGCACCGCCGGACTGGCCGGTCGCGCCGGTGGGCTGCCCGGCTGTGCCGGCAGGTTGGTCCGTGGACGGCGACTCGCCGGACGACTCGCCGTTGAACTCGCTTTCGATGGCCGTACCTCCACGTGCCGGCCCATCGCTGGGCACCCCCGGTGGAACACTCTAGACCCGGTAAGGACGTCCTCCCGTCCTGCACCGCCTGCTCGCCGAGCCTAGGCCGCCGTGGCCAGCCCGACCCAGGCAACGCGGACGCGAGGGTATTTCGCATTCACCGTTTCACAGTTAGCGTGCACACGTGGCCACCGACAGCGAGAATCTGCGCCACCGGCTGGACCGGGCGACCGCGCACCTCGACCCGCCGTACGCGGTGGTCGACCTCAGCGCCTTCGACGCCAACGCCGCCGCCCTCGTCGACCTGGCCGGCGGCAAGCCGTTGCGGGTCGCCAGCAAATCGGTGCGCAGCCGCGACCTGATCGCCCGCACGCTGGCCGGGCCGGGCTGGCATGCGGTGATGGCGTTCACCCTGCCCGAGGCGATCTGGCTGGTCCGCACCGGGATCGCCGCCGACGTGCTGGTGGCGTACCCCACCGTCGACCGAGGCGCGCTCACCGAACTCGGTGCCGATCCGGTGCTGGCCGCCGCGATCACCCTGATGGTCGACGACCCGGATCAACTGGACTTCTGCGACGCGGTGTCGCCCCCGGGACGCCGGTCCGAGCTGCGCGTCTGCCTGGACCTGGATGCCTCGTGGCGGCTGCTCGGTGGGCGGCTGCACGTCGGCGTCCGCCGGTCACCCGTGCACAGCGCCCGGGCGGCCGGCCGGTTGGCCGCCACCGTCGCCCGCCGGCCGGGCTTCCGCCTGGTCGGGCTGATGTCGTACGAGGCGCAGATCGCCGGCCTGGGCGACGCACCGCCCGGGCGGGCGGCGCTCGGCACCGCGATCCGGTTGGCCCAACGCGGGTCGTACCGGGAGTTGCTGGTCCGCCGGAGCGCGGCGGTGGCCGCCGTACGCGAGCACGCCGACCTGGAGTTCGTCAATGGCGGCGGCACCGGCAGCGTGGCCGCGACCCGCGCCGATCCCGCGGTGACCGAGATCACCGCGGGATCGGGCCTGTACGGGCCGACGCTGTTCGACGCCTACCGCGCCTGGCGCCCCACCCCGGCGGCCTTCTTCGCCTGCGGGGTGGTCCGGCGCCCGACGCCCGCCCTGGCCACCGTGCTCGGCGGTGGCTGGATCGCCTCCGGCTCGGCCGACCGCAGCCGGCTGCCCCGCCCGTGGTTGCCCGCCGGGCTCAGCCTGCTCGGCGCCGAAGGTGCCGGCGAGGTGCAGACCCCGCTGACCGGCGCACCCGCCGCCCACCTGCGCGTCGGCGACCGGGTCTGGTTCCGGCACGCGAAGTCGGGCGAACTGTGTGAACGGGTGAACGAGCTGCACCTGGTGGACGGCGACCAGGTGGTGGCCACCGTGCCGACCTACCGGGGCGAGGGTCGGGCCTTCCTCTGACCGTCTGGCCGGTGGCTGTCTCGGCCCGGCTTGGTCGGCCCAGGTGGGCCGGTGTCAGGCGTGGGTCGGCTTCAGGCGGGTTGGGCCGCCGGCTGCGCGGGCTCGGTGTCGGCGACGATCTGGTCGTCGGCCGGCTTCGCCGGCTGCACCACCGACCGGCGACCGGCGTCACCCCGAGCGTTGACCTGCCGGTGCAGGTACTCCCGGATCAGCGCCTTCGCCTCGGTCAGCACCCGATCGTCCCCGTCCGGCTTGCGCCGGAACGCCAGCTTGATCAGGGCGTCGGCCGCCTCCACCGCGATCTCCAGATGGAAACGCAGGTCCGGCACGTCGGCCAGCCCGAAGCGCTCGGTGAGCACCCGGGCCAGCTGGTCGGCGATCACCCCGTTGTTGTCCCGCTGCTCATCGAGCAGATGCAGGTCGACCACGTCGCCGAAGTGCAGGGTACGGAACCCGGGAACGGTGCGGTGCATCGTGATGTATTCATCGATCCCCGCGTCGACCCCGTCCCACCAGTGGGTCAGGTCGTCCGAGGCGAAGCGTTCATCGAGCCGCTGGAGGTAGGACTCCATCGTGCGCAGCGTCAGCGCCTGCACGATCGCCCGCTTGTCCGGAAAGAACTGGTAGACCGACCCGATCGCCACCTCGGCCCGCTCGGCGAGCAGGGTGGTGGTCAGCCCCTCGTACCCCACCTCGTCGACGAGTTCGGCGCAGGCGTCCAGCATCCGCTGGACCCGCGCGACACTACGACCCTGCACTGGCACTCGACGCAGTGGCCCGGTCGTGGCGGCTGAAGTGGACACTCGCCACCCCCTCTCGACGGATGAACATATCTGCACGTCACGAGTCCGTGACTACCGGTACAACGAGCGGACCTCGATTGCGGTGTTTACCAGGGACAACGTTCCTGATATGAATTCGGTTCATATTCACCTTGAGGAGCGGGCCCATGGCCGAGAGCACCGCCACCAAGACCGCTGCCTGGTCGAACTGGGCAGGCAATCAACGCGGCGTGGCCACCGCCGTACTACGGCCGTCCTCGGTTGACGAGGCCGCCGAGCAGATCCGACGTGCCGCCGAAACCGGTGAGCGGATCCGCCCGGTCGGCAGCGGCCACTCCTTCACCCCCGTCGCGGTCAGCGACGGGCAGCGGATGGACCTGACCCGACTCGCCATCGACGTACGTGTGGACGTCGATCGACGCCTCGTCACCGTACCGGCCGCGATGACGCTACGGGGGGTGAACGCGCTACTCGCCGGTCACCGACTGGCGCTGCCCAACCTCGGTGACATCGACGCGCAGACCGTGGCCGGCGCCATCTCCACCGGCACCCACGGCACGGGTGCGACCTACGGCGGCCTGGCCACCTTCGTCGAGGCGTTGACCCTGGTCACCGCAACCGGGGAGGTGCTGCGCTGTTCCGCCGAGGAGCACCCGGAGGTGTTCGACGCCGCCCGGGTCGCGCTCGGCTCGCTCGGCGTACTGGTCGAGGTGACGCTGCGCTGTGTGGACGCCTTCGTCCTGCTGGCTCACGAACGGCCGGCGGCGCTGGATGCGGTGCTGGCGCAGCTGCCCGGGCTGGTCGACGCGCACGATCACCTGGAGTTCTTCTGGTTTCCCTACACCGACCGGGTGCAGCTCAAGACCAACGACCGGGTACCCGTGGACGACCGCCCGCTGTCCCGCTGGCGCGGTTGGTTGGACGACGACTTCCTGGCCAACACCGTCTTCGCCGGAGCCTGCCGGCTCGGCCGCGCCGTGCCGGGCCTGGCACCGGGCATCAGCGCGATCTCCGCGCGGGCGCTCAGCGAGCGCCGCTACACCGGCCGCTCCGACGCCGTCTTCTGCAGCCCACGCCGGGTCCGCTTCCTGGAGATGGAGTACGCGCTGCCACGCGAGGCGCTGGCCGAGGCGCTGGCGGCGGTGCGCCGCATCATCGACGGGTTGCCGTTCAAGGTGCTCTTCCCGGTCGAGGTTCGCTTCAGCGCGGGTGACGGCATCTGGTTGTCACCCGCCTACGGCCGTGATTCGGTTTACCTCGCCCTGCACCAGTACGTCGGCATGCCGTACGAGCCGTACTTCCGGGCCTTCGAAGAGGTGGCGACCGGGCTGGGCGGTCGACCGCACTGGGGCAAGCTGCACTGGCGTACCGCCGCCTCGCTCGCTGCCGCCTACCCCCGTTGGCCCGACTTCCAGCGGATCCGCGCCCACCTCGACCCCCACCGCACCTTCACCACCCCCTACCTGGCCAGCCTCCTCGGCTGAACCCACCGCGAATCCTGGTCCGAATCCGCCCCTCAGGGGGCGCTGTCGTACCAAGATCCGCATGGTCCCGGGCACCAACCCGCCGCCGTGAGGGCGGCGCGGAGTTGGGTGATGACCTGGGTGGGTGCGTGGCGGATCGCCCACGCCGGGAAGCGGAGTACCCGGTCACCGCGCTGCCCCTGTGGACAGCGGAGAGATCTTGGTCCGCCAGCGCCCCTCCAGGGGCAGCTTCGGACCAAGATTCGGCGCGGTCAGTCGGTGGTGCGGGCTTTCGCCGGGGTGGACTTGGCGGCGGGGGCCTTCTTCGCGGTCGCCTTGGTGGACTTGGTGGCGGTGGACTTGGTCGCCTTCTTCGCCGTCGCCTTCTTCGCCGGTGCCTTCTTCGCGGCGGCCTTCTTCTTCGGGGCCGGACCCTTTGCCCGCTTCTCGGCGAGCATCTCGGAGGCCTCCTCAAGGCTCAACGCCTCGGGGGTCTGGCCGCGCCGCAGTGAGGCGTTGGTCTCCCCGTCGGTGACGTACGGGCCGAACCGACCGTCCTTGATGACCAGAGGCTTCTCGGTCAGCGGGTCGTTGCCCATCTCCCGCAGCGGCGGGGCGGCGGCCCGCCGCTGGCGGGTCTTTGGTGCGGCCAGCAACGCCAGCGCCTCGTCCAGCGTGACGGTGAACATCTTGTCTTCCGAGTCCAGCGACCGGAACTCGTCACCGCGCTTGACGTACGGGCCGTAGCGGCCGTTGTTGGCGAACACCTCCGCGCCATCCGGGCCGACCCCGACCAGCCGGGGCAGGCTGAGCAGCTTGAGTGCCTGATCGAGGGTGAGCGAGTCGGGCGACTGGGAGCGCAGCAGCGAAGACTTGCGCTCGCCGCTGGCCACGTACGGACCGAACCGGCCGGACTTGAGCAGGATCGGCTCGCCGGTCGCCGGGTCGTCGCCCAGCTTGCGTTCGCCCCCGCCACCGAGGAACAGCTCGTGCACCTTCTCCGGGGTCAGTTCGTCCGGCGCGAGCCCTTCCGGGATCGGCGCCCGGTCGCCCGGGGTGGTCGTCTCCTCGCCCTCCGCGGCGGGCGTCTGCTCCTCGCCGGGCACCGAGCGTTGCAGGTACGGCCCGTACCGGCCGACCCGCACCATCACCTCACGCCCGTCGTCGTCGGTGAACAGCGGGATCGAGTTGACGCTGCGCGCGTCGATCTCGCTGAGGTTCTCGGTGACCAGCTTCTTCAGCCCGCCCGCATGCGCGATGGCCTGGTCGCCGGTGCCGTTGCTGCTGCCGAAGTAGAAGGCGGTGAGGAAGTCCACGGCGGCGTGGTCGCCACCGGCGATCTCGTCCAGCTCGTTCTCCATGCTGGCGGTGAAGTCGTAGTCGATCAGACGCGGGTAGTGCCGCTCCATCAGCCCGATCACCGCGAAGGCCAGGAACGACGGGATCATCGCCTGGCCACGCTTGAAGACGTACCCCCGGTCCTGGATCGTCTGCATGATCGACGCGTACGTCGACGGGCGGCCGATGCCCAGCTCCTCCAGGGCCTTCACCAGCGACGCCTCGGTGTAGCGGGCCGGCGGCTGGGTGTGGTGGCCCTGCGCGGCCAGTTGGTCGGCGGTCAGCGGCTGGTCCTTGACCAGGTTCGGCAGCCGACGCTCGGCGTCCTCGGCCTCGGCGTTCTCGTCGTCGCTGGACTCGACGTACGCCCGCAGGAAGCCCGGGTCGGTGATGGTCTTGCCGGTGGCGCCGAAGTCGGCCTCCTCGCCGCCGGAGGTGGTCGCCCGGATCCGCACCGAGACGCTGGAGCCGACGGCGTCGGTCATCTGTGAGGCGATGGTGCGCCGCCAGATCAGCTCGTAGAGCTTGAACTCCTCGGCCGACAGCTCCTTGGCCACATCGCCCGGGGTCCGGAAGTTGTCCCCCGCCGGGCGGATCGCCTCGTGCGCCTCCTGCGCGTTCTTCACCTTGCCGGTGTAGCGGCGCGGCTCCGGCGGCACGCTGCGCTCGCCGTACAGCTCGACGATCTGCCGGCGGGCCGCCGCGATGGCGGTGTCCGACAGGTTCACCGAGTCGGTACGCATGTAGGTGATGTAGCCGTTCTCGTAGAGCCGCTGCGCGGTGCGCATCGTCTGCTGCGACGAGAACCGCAACTTCCGGGCCGCCTCCTGCTGGAGCGTGGAGGTGATGAAGGGGGCGTACGGGCGGCGCCGGTACGGCTTCTCCTCGACCCGGGTGACGGCGAACGGTCGCCCCTCCAGGCGGGCGGCGAGCCCTCGGGCGCCGCCCTCGTCGAGGTGGACCACACCGGCACCGGGCCGGACCCGGCCGGTGGTCGGCTCGAAGTCCTTGCCGGTGGCGATCCGGTCGCCGTTCAGCGCGACCAGGGTGGCGTTGAAGCTGCGCGGCCCCTCACCCGGGTTGGTCACGGCGAGCGTGGCCAGGATGTCCCAGTACTCGGCGGTGCGGAAGGCCATCCGCTGCCGTTCCCGCTCGACCACGATCCGGGTGGCCACGGACTGCACCCGGCCCGCCGAGAGCTTCGGCATGACCTTCTTCCACAGCACCGGGGAGACCTCGTAGCCGTAGAGCCGGTCGAGGATGCGCCGGGCCTCCTGGGCGTCGACCAGATCACGGTCGATCTCCCGGGGGTTCGCCACCGCCGCCTGGATCGCCGGCTTGGTGATCTCGTGGAAGACCATCCGCCGGACCGGCACCTTGGGCTTGAGCGTCTCCACCAGGTGCCAGGCGATCGCCTCGCCCTCGCGGTCCTCATCCGTGGCCAGGAAGATCTCGTCGACCTCCTTGGCCAGCTTGGTCAGCTTGCTGATCTGCTGCTTGCGGTCGGCGGAGACGACGTAGAGAGCGTGGAAGCCGTTGTCGACGTCGACGCCGAGCCGCGCCCACGACTCGCCCTTGTAGCGGGCGGGCACGTCGGCGGCGTTGCGGGGCAGGTCACGGACATGCCCGAAGCTGGCCTCCACGACGTACCCCGGGCCCAGGTAGCCCGAGATCGTCTTGGCCTTCGCCGGAGACTCGACGATGACCAGACGGGTGGTTCCAGCGTTGCTCGGCACGTCTGTTTCGACCTCATTCCCACTCAATGGCCGCGCCTGGCCGGATTGGGGCGCACTCGGCCCACCGGTGCCCGGCGGTCCGGATGTCCAACGTAACGCGCCGTCCGTGTTTCGGGTTTCGCGGGCGGCAATCCGCCCCGGACGATCCGTGGTCACGCCAGACGGCGTCACCGTACACCCTGGGTAGGGTGACGAGCGGGCCGCTGTGACCATGGCAGCCCCTCAGTGGAGGTCAAACCCGGCCGATTCTCCCTGTGTTCCCCGACACCTGGCTGTCTCCGATCGGACAGCCGCCCGACCGTCAGGCCCGGGTCGGCCAGGCCAACGGCGGGCTCGCGGGCGGGCGCTCACCGACCAGCTCGGCCAGCCGCTGCGTCCCGCGACGGCCCGCGATCCGGTACGCGGGGCCGCCCGGTGCCACCTCGACCAGCTCACCGGTCAGCCCGGCCGTGGCCAGGGCCGCACCGACCGCGGCCCACCGCGCCGGGTCACTACCGCCGAGGTGAAGCAGGAAATCGGGCGGATCGGCCACGCCGGCCGCGGCGAGCCAGAGACGCAGCCGCCGGCCGTCGAGCTGGAACCCCGGCGGCGGATGCTGCGTCGGGCCGCGCAACCAGGCCGCCGCGAGCGGCACGATCGTCCGGGTGTACGCGGTCCGCACCGCGTAGCGCTGGTCCTCGGTGGGCGCCCAACTGCTCCGGACACCTCGCTGGGCCAGCTCAGCGATGAGCACGTGCACCCGCCACGCCGCCTCCACCACCACCGACAACCGGGCCGTGCCGCCCATCCGGTGCACCTCGCCCGGGCCGGCGAGCAGCCCGGCCAGGTCGGCCACGGAGGGCTCACCGGTCTCCGCGCCGAAGAAGACCAGTTGCCGATCGACGCCGGTGACACCGGCCGACACCGGTGTCGGACGGTCCGCAGAGTCGTCGTCGGGCGGTGGGTCGACGGGGACGGGTCGACGGCCGGTCGGCCGACGACGGCGCACCGGTGAGGTCTCGGCGGGCGGTGGGAAGGACACCGGCAGCGGTTGCGCCGCCGGTGTCTCGCCGGAACCGCTCAGCGGCATTCGGGTACCTCGTCGAAGGCGCGTTTCAACTCCTCGGAGTCGAGCCGGCTGGTGTCCAGCGCGCTCGCGTCGTACTCCTGCTGGAGGGTTTCCACGGCGGCCTGGACACCGTCGTAGAAGGTGCTGGCCTCACCGGTGCCCAGGCCGTCGATGGTGGCCCGGGCCCGGCCGTAGGCGTCCCGCATCGACGCGAGCGAGGCGCGGAAGCCGGCGGAGACCTCCTCGCCGTGCTCGACCTCGGGCACTCCGGCCTGCTCCACCTTGCGCCGGGCGGTCTCGCTGGCCTGCTCGGCGCCGCTGAAGAGACGGACCAGGTTCTCCTTGGCCTGCGCCGGGGTGGTCTGCGCGGTCATCTGCTGGTCGGTGCTGTTGGTCAACTTGCTGATCTCAGCCCGCCAGGGGGTGAGCGCCGAACAGACCGAGGCGGCCCAGGCCCGTGGACTGGGTCCATCGGAGCCGCAGGCGACCAACATCATCAGCGTGGCCAGGACCACCGTGAACTTTCCGGCGGTTGCCGCCCGGCACGTACGCATGCGTTGCAGCGTACGGCTTCTCTTCCCGGTCGGCACCGGTCATCGGTACCGGGTCCGGACCGGCGACCGGTCCCCGGCCGGCAGACAGCTGCCGACCGGGGACCGTCGTGTGCCACGCGTCAGGCCTTGATCTCCTCCGGACGCGGGTCCGCGCTGCCGGAACCGCTGTCGGCGTCGTCGCCCATCGCGATGCTCTTGCGCTTGCTGAACACCACCGCCGCGACGACGATCAACGTCGCCACCACCGCGATGGTGACCCGCAGGCCGACGTTGCGGTCGTCGCCCACGCTCCATGCCACCACGGCCGGCGCGATCAGCAGCGCCACCAGGTTCATCACCTTGATCAGCGGGTTGATCGCAGGACCGGCTGTGTCCTTGAACGGGTCGCCGACGGTGTCACCGATGACGGTCGCGGCGTGCGCCTCGGAACCCTTGCCGCCGTACGCGCCGTCCTCGACCATCTTCTTGGCGTTGTCCCAGGCACCACCGGAGTTGGCCAGGAAGACCGCCATCAGGGTGCCGGCACCGATCGCACCGGCCAGGTACGACGCCAGCGCGCCAGGCCCGAGGCCGAAGCCGACCGCGATCGGCGCCAGGATCGCCAGCAGGCCGGGGGTGAGCAGCTCACGCTGCGCGTCACGGGTGCAGATGTCGACGACCTTGCCGTACTCCGGACGCTGGGTGCGGTCCATGATCCCGGGCAGCTCGCGGAACTGCCGACGGACCTCCATCACCACGGCACCCGCCGAACGGGAGACCGCGTTGATGGCCAGACCGGAGAAGAGGAACACCACCGCCGCGCCGATGATCAGGCCGACCAGGTTCTGCGGGTTCGACACGTTCAACGCGTTGAGGATCTCGGCACCCACGTCGGTCACCCCGGCGTCGGCGTACGCGGTGCGCAGCGTGTCGGTGTAGGAGCCGAAGAGCGCGGTCGCGGCCAGCACCGCGGTGGCGATCGCGATGCCCTTGGTGATCGCCTTGGTGGTGTTGCCGACGGCGTCCAGCTCGGTGAGCGTACGGGCGCCGTGCTCGTCGATGTCGCCGGACATCTCGGCCACACCCTGCGCGTTGTCGGAGATCGGGCCGAAGGTGTCCATCGCGACGATCACGCCGACGGTGGTGAGCAGGCCGGTACCGGCCAGCGCCACGGCGAACAGCGAGAGGGTGATGGACCCGCCGCCCAGCAGGAAGGCACCGAAGACACCACCGGCGATGAGCAGCGCCGAGTAGACCGCCGACTCCAGGCCGACGCTGATGCCGGCGAGGATGACGGTCGCCGGACCGGTCTGCGAACTCTTGCCGATGTCCTGCACCGGACGCTTGTTGGTCTCGGTGAAGTAGCCGGTCAGCGCCTGGATGGCGGCGGCCAGCACGATACCGATGATCACCGCGCCGATGACCACGCCGCGTGGGCCGAAGAGCGGGTCGCCGCCGTTCACGCCGAGAGTGGTCCGCCAGTCGTCGCCGAGCTGCGCCGCCCACGTCGGCTGGAGGTAGGCGAAGGTGGCCACCGCGACCAGCACCGCCGAGATCAGCGCGGAGAGGTAGAAGGCCCGGTTGATCGCGGTCAGGCCGTTGCGGTCGGAGGCGCGCAGCCGGGTGATGAAGACGCCGATGATGGCGACCAGCACCCCGATCGTGGAGATGATCAGCGGCAGCACCAGGCCGTCGGTGCCGAACGCGGCCCGGCCCAGGATCAGCGCGGCGACCAGGGTGGCCGCGTACGACTCGAACAGGTCGGCGGCCATGCCGGCGCAGTCGCCGACGTTGTCGCCCACGTTGTCGGCGATGGTGGCGGCGTTGCGTGGGTCGTCCTCGGGGATGCCCTGCTCGACCTTGCCGACCAGGTCGGCACCGACGTCGGCGGCCTTGGTGAAGATGCCGCCGCCGACCCGCATGAACATGGCCAGCAGCGCGGCGCCGAAGCCGAAGCCCTCCAGCACCGTCGGCGCGTCACCCCGGAAGATCAGGACGACAAGCGCGGCACCGAAGAGACCGAGACCGACGGTGAGGAAGCCGACCACGCCACCGGTCCGGAAGGCGATCTTCATGGCCGCCTCCCGGCCACCTTCCCGCTCCCGGGCGGCGGCCGCCACCCGCAGGTTGGCCCGGGTCGCCAGCCACATGCCGGCACCGCCGATGAAGGCGCTGAACAGGGCGCCGACCACGAAGAAGAGCGAGCGACCGATCTTCACCGCGACTTCGCTGCCGTCGGTGTTGTGCACCGGCAGCAGGAACAGCAGCACCACGGCGATCACCACGAAGATCGCCAGGGTCCGGAACTGCCGGAGCAGGTAGGCCGAGGCGCCCTCCTGCACGGCCCCGGAGATCTCCTGCATGTTGGTGGTGCCCTTGCCGGCGGCCAGCACCGTTTTCGTCAAGGCGGCGGCGAAGGCGAGCGCGACCAGCGCGATCACCGCGGCGATGACGACGTACGTGACATTGGCTCCGGTGAGGGAGATCCCGCCGCCCTCGGCGGCCAAGGTGTCGGACATCTGTGTCCTCCTGTGCCGAACAACGCGCCGGCCGGTGGAGACGCACCGTCCGGCGCCTGGATGCGAATTCGCAAGCGCGCGCCGATCCACCCGACGAACCAGCGCTCCACGCCCATCTGCGCTGGGTGCCGGGTGGATCACTTGCTGACAACCCGCGTACTCTAGCCGCCCCCCGTGTTCGAGGTCACACCGAGGTGGCGGCGGGTCTGGATGATCTCCGTCGCTGTGTTATGAACCGAAATCTGATATAGGAAGCGGTCCATGGTGATCCGGCAGCGGTCGTCCGGGGCGGCCAGGCCCTCGGTTCAGTGGTTGACCGGCCAGACCATCCGCACCTCGGTGCCGACGCCCTCGTCGACCGGACGAACCTGAAGATCCTCGACGAATCCGGCGAGCAACGCGAAGCCGACACCGGTGGTCAGGTCGTCCTCGTTCAGCGACTCGTTGGCCAACTGGTCGGCATCGAGCGCGGCCAGCCCGATGCTCGCCTCGATCGGCGCCCGATCGACCACCCGCACCGAGTACGCCCCCGAGTCGGACATCTCCACCAGCACCGGCTCGGCGACGCCGTACTGGCGGTGCAGGGCGACCGCCCGGGTGCACGCCTCACCGATGGCCAGGCGGACCTCGTCGAGCAGATCCTCGCGGACGCCCGCGCGCCGAGCCACCGCGACGCCGACCAGGCGGGCGGTACGCACGTGCACCGGCGCTGGCGAGAAGGAGAGCCGGACCGTGGCCATCACTGGTTGGCGCCGGTCGCTGCTTCGACCGTCGGGTACAGCGGAAACACCTGGTCCAGCGCGGTGATCCGGAAGATCTTGAGCAGCGGCTCCTTGTCGCAGACCAGGGCGAAGGTGCCGTCCGCGGTACGCAGCCGCTTGAGCGCCCCGACCAGCACACCCAGCCCGGTGGAGTCGAGGAAGTCCACCCGGCCCAGGTCGACGACCACGTGCCGGGCCCCGGCGTCGATCAGTTCCAGGAGCCGTTCGCGCAGCCGGGGGGCGGTGTAGACGTCCACCTCACCGCCGACCTCGAGCACCGTGTGCTCACCCACGGTCCGGGTCGCCAGTGACAGCTCCATCCGTCCTCCTCAGGCAGCCGTAAACTCTCTTGGCATCTAACCACTACCCCAGGGTCGGGCCGACGACTCACCGGGGCAGGTCCATCCGTACCCGGCACGCCGATTTCCCATTTCCGAACACCAGTGCGAGAGTGCAGGACGTGACCTCGGCAGCCACCGTATCCGCCGGCAGCGGCCCCGAGCGACCGCCCGGTGCGGTCCCGGCCGGTGCGCCGGTCGTGTCGCCGGGGGAACTGCTGCGCCGGCTACGCCAGCGACACCCCGCCGATCCGGTCACCCACGTCGAGCGGGTACCGCCCCGGGCCGGAGCGCCGGCGCCGTGGCCGTCCTGGGTTCCGGAGGACCTGCGCGCGGCGTACGCCCGACGCGGAGTGGTGACACCGTGGCGGCACCAGGCCGAGGCGGCCGGCCTGGCGTACGACCGCCAGCACGTCGTGGTGGCCACCGGCACCGCGTCCGGCAAGTCGATGGCGTACCAGCTGCCGGCGCTGGCCACGCTGCTCGCCGACCCGCGCGCCACCGTGCTCTACCTGGCACCGACCAAGGCGCTCGCCGCCGACCAGCTGCGCGCCGTCGCCGCGTTGGAGATCGAGGGCGTACGCCCGGCCTGCTACGACGGCGACACCCCGCGCGCCGAGCGGGAGTGGATCCGCAGGCATTCCCGGTTCGTGCTGACCAATCCCGACATGCTGCACCACGGCATCCTGCCCGGGCACGCCCAGTGGTCCGGTTTCCTGCGTCGACTGGCGTACGTGGTGGTCGACGAGTGCCACGTCTACCGGGGCGTGTTCGGCTCGCACGTCGCCCACGTGCTGCGCCGGCTGCGGCGGCAGTGTGCCCGGTACGGTCGCGCCGCCGGCCCGACGTTCGTGCTGGCGTCGGCGACGTCGGGCGATCCGGCCGCGGCGGCCGGCCGGTTGACCGGCCTCCCGGTGACGGCCGTCACCGAGGACGCCTCACCGCGCGCGGGCGTCACCTTCGCCCTCTGGGAGCCGCCGCTGCTCCCGCCGGACCCGTCCGCCGCCGGGCCCATGCCGGCACCACGCCAGGAGCGGACCGGGAAGTCAGCTGCGTCCGGGAAGCCTGACCCGGGGTCCGATCTGACCCAGGTTCGCCGGTCGGCGCTGCGGGAGACCGCCGACCTGCTCGCCGACACCGTCGCCGCCGGGGTACGCACGCTGGCCTTCGTCCGCTCCCGCCGGGGTGCCGAGGTGGTGGCGACCAGCGCCCGGCGCAGCCTCGACGAGGCGGTGCCGGGGCTCGGCGACCGGGTGGCCGCGTACCGGGCCGGCTACCTGCGCGAGGAGCGTCGCGAGCTGGAGCGGGCGCTGCTGCACGGCGATCTGTTGGGGTTGGCCTCGACCAATGCTCTGGAGCTGGGGGTCGACCTGATCGGGCTGGACGCGGTCATGATCTGCGGCTATCCGGGCACCCGGGCGTCGCTGTGGCAGCAGGCGGGCCGGGCCGGACGCTCCGGCCAGGAGGCCCTCGCGGTGCTGGTGGCCCGGGACGACCCGCTGGACACCTACCTGGTGCACCATCCGGAGGCGGTCTTCGGTGCGCCGGTGGAGGCGACCGTGCTCGACCCGGCCAACCCGTACGTGCTCGGCCCACAGCTGGCCTGCGCGGCGGCGGAGGCTCCGTTGACCGCAGCCGACCTGGAGCTTTTCGGTGACGGCGCCAAGGAGGCGGTGGCGGCGCTGGTCGAGGCGGGCGCGCTGCGCCAACGGCCGACCGGCTGGTACTGGCGGCACCGGGAACGGCCCGAGGTGGATCTGCGCGGCGAGGGCGGCGCCCCGGTCTGTGTGGTGGAGGCGGCGACCGGCCGGCTGCTCGGTACGGTCGACGGCGGCTCCGCGCACTTCCTGCTGCACGCCGGCGCGGTCTACCTGCATCAGGGCGTGTCGTACGTGGTCGACTCGCTCGACCTGGACGACGGATGCGCGCTGGTGCGCCCCGAGGAGCCGGACTGGTCCACTCACGCCCGCGACGTCACCTCGCTGTCGGTGGTCTCGGTGCGTTCCTACGTCGACGCCGGACCGGTCGGACTCTTCCTCGGCGAGGTGGACGTCACCAGCCAGGTGGTCTCCTACCAGCGGCGACGGATCGCCACCGGCGAGGTGATCGACACCCGTCCGCTGGACCTGCCGGCGCGTGAGCTGCGTACCGTCGCGGTCTGGTTCACCCTCTCCCCCGAGTCGCTGATCGCCGCCGGGGTGGATCCGGCCGACGTGCCGGGGGCGTTGCACGCGGCCGAACATGCCGCGATCGGGCTGCTGCCGCTCGTCGCCACCTGCGACCGGTGGGACATCGGCGGGCTCTCCACGGCGGTGCACCCGGACACCGAGGCCCCGACCGTCTTCGTCTACGACGGCCATCCGGGGGGAGCCGGCTTCGCCGAGCGGGCGTACGGCATGGCGGCGTCCTGGTTGCGGGCCACCCGTGACGCGATCGCCGAGTGCGGCTGCGAGGCCGGCTGCCCGTCCTGCGTGCAGTCACCCAAGTGCGGCAACGGCAACAATCCGCTGTCCAAACCGGATGCGATCCGGGTGCTCGACGTGGTGCTCGCAAACCTGCCGGAATGACCTGGCCGGGTATGAAAACCGGGGCCGCCGGGCAATGATGGTGGGAGCGCTTCCATAGAGCGCCGTGCTTGCCGTTCACTGTCCTTGCCAGCATGGAGGAGAGGCCGTGGCCGACACCATCGCCGAGACCGTCGACCTGCTCTACACCATCGACCAGGAGAAGCTCGACATCAACCAGCAGATCGCGTTGGGAACCGCGCTCGCCACCCTGGCCCAGGCCGAACGGCTGGATCAGATCAACGAACGTCTGCGCACCATCCATCTGCTGTTGACCACCATGACCCACCGTTCGGGCGTCGACGGCGTCCGCTGACCGGCGGACCCTGGACGCAGCCGTTGTCCGACTGTGCGACACTCCGGCGCACCACAATCGAGGAGTTCTCATGCAGCTCGACAGCTTGCAGGCGCAGCAACAGTTCCACATCCGCCAACGGGTGCGGTTCATGGTCAACCAGTACGAGGTGCACAGCGTCGCGCCGGACGGGTCCGAGGGCGGGGTGTTGGCGTTCGCCCAGCAGAAGCGACTCGCCTTCAAGGAGCAGGTGACGATCTACACCGACGAGTCCAAGCAGCAGCCGCTGCTCGGCTTCAAGGCGCGCCAACGCCTCGACCTCGGCGCCACGTACGACGTCACCGACGACGCCGGCAACCCGATCGGCCTGTTCCGGAAGGACTTCGCGCAGTCCCTGCTCCGCTCGACGTGGCACGTCGAGCAGGCCGGCCTGCCCAACGTCACCGGTCAGGAGCGCAGCATGCCGGTGGCGCTGCTGCGCCGTTTCGTCGACTCGCTGTCCTGGTTGCCGTACCACTTCGACTTCGTCGCGGACGGCCAGCCCGTCTTCTCCGTGGTCAAGAAGTGGGGTCTGCGCGACCGGTACGTCGTCGAAATCCAGAACCCGCAGATCGACCGCCGCCTGGTGATCGCCATGGCCGTCGCCCTCGACGCCCTTCAGGGCCGCTGACGCCGGTCCCCGCCTGCGATCCACCTGCCCCCGGGCCGGCCCGCTCGACCACCACGCCGAGCGAGCCGGCCCACCGGGACCGGTGGGCCGCACTGCGCGGCGGCCGGGACAGCGCCAGGTTCATGGCCGGCCGCCCGCTTCACGCCACGCAGCCACCGCACCAACCGCCCTCTGCCGGTACCCGGTCAGCCGCGCAGCGGGCCGGCCCGGCCGGTGGCCCTGGCGGACCGGGTCATTCCCGGCAACGGGCTCACGATCACCTCAGCGGTGACCAGCACATCCAGCCCATCGATCCGGCACCGCACCAGCCGGGCAGCGTTCGCGGCGACCAACTCCGCTGCCCGCGCGCACGTCACCGGCTCGTCCTGAAGGACCCGAGCCGCACCCGCGAGAGCGCCGAGATCGGCGGCCACCCCGGCCTGCTGCCGCGCCACCCGGGCCGCTCCCACACCCGCGCCGAACAGGCCCGCCACGACGAACAACAACACCACGCCGAGCAGGCAGATCGTGGCACCACCCCGCTCACCACCCCCGGCCGCCCGCCGGCCCGCCCGCCGGGCCAGCCAGCCCAGCTTCCACCCCAGCCAAAGCTGCCGCCGGGCAGTGCGACGCAGCCGACGGGCGTGACGGCAGCGCCCGGAAGCGATGGTGGCGGGACGAGCTTCGACCGCGCTCACGGTTGCGGCTCCGGCGCACCCGGTTCGACCGCCGCGACGGCCGTCGCCACGACGCTGATCGTGGGGAGATCGGTACCGAGGGCGCGGACGGAGACGCGGACCGTCGCCCGGACGTGCTCACCGTCCGAGGTGACGACCACCTCCGCACCGGCCGGTGCGTGCCGGCTGCCGGCGGCGGTGCCCGGCTCTCCCCGGGAGGCGGCCAACGCCGCCTCCCGGGCCGCGTCCAGGCACGCCGCCTTGGTACTCACCGCGTTGATCGTGGTCAGCCCGGTGAGCAGGAGCAGCACCAGCGCCGGCAGGCCGGCCGCCATCTCGGCGGTGAACGATCCCCGGTCGTGGCCGGCCGGCCGGCGCCCGGTCACTTCAGTGCCCGGTCGATGACGGCGGTCAACGCGGACTGCACACCGTCGGAGGTCAGCACCTTGAGCAGGACGCCGCCGAAGGCCACCGCGGCAAGCGTGCCGACCGCGTACTCCGCCGTGTTCATCCCGGCGTCCCCGCGAAGGCGGGCGAGGATTCTGCGCACGTGTTCGTCCTTTCTCGATGGGTTCACAGCACGTCGCCAAGGACAGCGACGATCACCGGCACCAGACCGGCGAGAATGAAGGCGGGCAGGAAGCAGAGCCCCAGCGGCAACACGATCAGCACGCCCGAACGGCGAGCGGCCGCCTCAAGCGCGACGGCCCGGTCTGCTCTCAGGTCGTCGGCGAGCCGGGTGAGCGCCCCGGCCAGGGCGGCACCACTGCTCGCCGAGCGGATCGCGGCCGTGGCCACGCGGTGCGCTCCTGGAACCGCCGCCAGATGTCCCCACGCCTCCTGGAGACCACCGCCGAGTTGCAGGGTCCGACCGACCCGGGCAAGTTGCCGGCCCAGCGGCCCGCCGAGCGCGTCAGCCACCGCGAGCAGCGAGCGTTCCACGGGCGCCCCGGCCCGCAGCGCCGCCGCCAGCAGGTCGGCGGCGAGTGGGAGGTCGGCTGCGGCCCGCAGTCGGCGACGGCGTACGGCCGGCGGCTCGATCCGCCGGAGCAGCCGGTCGAGCAGCACCGCCGTGGGCAGTGCCGCCACCGCGCCGGCCCAGCCTTCGACCAGTACCGCCACCGCCAGCCCGGACAGCCCAGCGGTCAGCCGGACCAGGTCCGGCCGCCACCGGCTCGAACCTCGTGACTCGGCTGCCGAAGCCTGTGCCGGACCCTCGCCGGCTGACCAGTGCCGCTGGACGGCCGGTGGCACCCGGCGAGACCTGACCCGTCGGGGCATCGAAGGCCAGAACCGCTGACCTGTCCGGTTGGCCGTCACGTGGCTGGACAGCCGGCGCAACCGACGCCGGGGCCGGTACCGGCCGACCGCGAGCGCGGTGACCAGGGTTGCACCGGCCAGACCACAGGCGACCAGTGGCGTCCCGGACATCAGCTGTCCCCGGACGAGGTGGCCGCGAGACGCTCCGCCCAGAGCAGCCCGATCACCTGAAGGCCCACGGCAGCGATCGCGCAAGTGCCGCCGACCGGGGTGTGCAGCAGCACCTGGAGTGGGTCCGCCCCGATCCCGTATCCCAGGCCGATCCCGCCCAGCGGCAAGGCAGCCAGCAGCCAGGCGGTGGCGCGGGCACCGGACGCCTGGGCCGTGGCCGCAGCCAACCCTCGGTCCGTCGATCGGGCGTCGGCCTCGATGCGCTCCACCAGATCGGCCAGTGGCGCTCCCGTACGCTCGGCCAGCCGTACCGCAGCCCCGGCCAGTCGCCCGAGGCGGTCTCCCGCCACACCGGGCGCGGCTCTGTCGGAGAGACGCTGCTCGGGCCCGACCGGCTGGCCGACGTAGCTGACGGCCTCGTCCGCCTGGACCGGTTGCGCCACACCTGCGGCGGCACTGGGTGACGAACTGGTCAGCACCTGCCCGGCCACCGGCACCGGCAGACCGACCCGCAGGTCCCCCGCCAGGGCACACAGTTGATCCAACCGCTCCCGGCGCTCCCGGTCGGCCCGGCCCACAGTTGCCCGACGGAGTATCGCCCGCACACCAAGGGTGCCGTAACCGGCCAGCGCCGTCGCGGCCACCGGACCGGCGAGCAGCCCCCCAGCCCCCGCACCAAGCAGGCAGGTCAGCACCAGGATGCGCCGCGGCGTCGCGAGCAGCGCCGGCGGTCGGCTCAGCCTCGGTGGGCGCTGGTCGGGCTGTTCACGGTGATCCGGCTGCTCGCGATGGTCGGCCGGTACCCGGTGATCGATGCCGCCTGCGGCGATCTGCTCCTCGTCGAGCACCGCCGTGCCGAGCGCCCGTGCCGTCAGCTTCACGGTGGCGGGGGCTGTTCCCCGTACGACCACACCGGGCACGCCACCAGGCCGATTCGGCCGCCGGCTGCCACGCGGCCCCGGCGGACGGGACGCGATCGGTGCTGTCGGCGGCCCCGACGTGGGCCAGGCGATCGGGGAAGCAGCTGGCCTGACCGGGTGGGCCACCACCGAGGACGGCGGTGCTCCCGTCGTCGGCCACCCGACACCGGTCGGCTCCGGACTGCTCCGAGGCGGGCCCTGCGGCTCCTCACGGTCCCGCCAACCACCCGCCTCCCGCAGGGCAACGACCCACGCGACCAGCGCATCGTCGGCTGCCTTCCCGCCGTCCCCGGACCACTTCGCAACACGTCGCCAACGCATCCGTCCTGCGAGTGCCAGCAGGACCGGCACCGCCGACACCACCCACCACCATGCGCCGCTCATGACGACACCGCCGACGCGGGCCACGGTTCGCACAGGACCGGCGGCACCGGCACATCGCGGTTGCGGATCAGCGTGCCGAGCGCCCGGGCCGCCAGGCCGAGCCCTCGGTTGCGGATCCACGCCGGGACGGCGGTGACCAGCCGGTCGGGCCCTTCCGGCAACAGCAGACAGATGGACTCCAGCATCCGGCCCTGCGGCGTACGGCGGATCTGGAACACCACCTGAAGCGCCGCTGCCACCTGGGCATGCAGCGCCGGACGTGGCAGCCCACCGAGCAGACCGAGCGCCTCCAGCCGGGCCGGCACGTCCGACGGGGTGTTGGCGTGCAGCGTCCCCGCCCCGCCCTCGTGCCCGGTGTTGAGGGCAGCCAGCAGGTCGACCACCTCCGCGCCCCGACACTCGCCGACCACCAGGCGATCCGGCCGCATCCGCAGCGCCTGCCGGACCAGCTCGCTCAGACCGACGGCGCCCGAGCCCTCCACGTTGGCCGTACGCGTTTGCAGACCCACCACGTGCGGGTGCACCGGCCGCAACTCGGAGGCGTCCTCGACCAGCACGATCCGCTCGGTGGTCGGGACCAGGCCGAGCAGCGTGTTCAACAAAGTTGTCTTGCCGGAGCCGGTGCCGCCGATCACCAGATAGGCGAGCCGGGCCGCCACCACGGCGGCCAGCACTGGTGCCACCGGCCGGGCCACCGCGCCCTGTGCCACCAGTTCGTCCAGCGTGAACGGCCGCTGCCGGAAGGTACGCAGCGACAGGTACGGCCCCTCGGTCGCCACCGGCGGTAGCACCGCATGCAGCCGCGTACCGTCGGCCAACCTGGCGTCGGCGCACGGCGAACCGTCGTCCAGCCGACGACCGGCCCCAGCCGCGAGCCGCTGCGCGAGTCGGCGAACGTCGTCCGGAGTGCCCACCGGCACCGGCACCTGGTGCAGCCCCTGCCCACGGTCGACCCACACCCGCGCCCCGTTGACAAGTACGTCCGTCACCTCGGGGTCGGCCAGCAGCACGGCCAGCGGGCCCGCGCCCACCAGGTCGTCGCGTACCCGGTCGGCCATCCGCAGCAGGGCATTGTCACCGAGTACGGCGGCGTCGGGCTCGGCGCGTACCGCGGAAACAATCGCGGCCGGGGTGACCGGCGTGGTGGTCGCGGCGATCCGCTGCCGTACCCGGGCCGCGAGGTTCTCCCCGGTCATGCCACACCCGCCGTGGGCTGGCCGCTGAGTTCGCTGACGATCCGCTGGCAGAGCTCGGCGAGCGGGCCGCGCCCACCGGCCGCCGGGGCCTCGCCCCGTTCCAGTCCCCGGCACAACCCGGGCTCAGGCCGTAGCGAACCAGCCAGTGGTAGACCGAGCGCTTTGGCGACCTCCGTGGCTCGCAGCCGGCCGGGAGCGGGACCCCGGACGATGACGGACAGGTCGGAACAGTGCGGTGCGACCGCAGTGACCACTCGGGCCGCTGCGGCGGTCGCCCTCAGTTCGGCGGGTACCACCACGAACGCCCGGTCGGCCGCCTGAAGTGCGGTCACCGCGGCGTCGTCCAGGTGGCGGGGCAGGTCGACGACCACGAAGTCCCGGCCTCGCCGGGCGGCGTCCAGGGTGGCGGCCACCGCCTCGGCCGGTACGGCGATCAGGTCGCCACGGTCCCAGGAAAGCACCACCAGATCGCCCCGGCTGGGCAACGCTCGCACCAGGGCGGGCGCGTCGACCCGCCCGTCGGCCCCGGTCAGCGCCGGCCACCGCAGCCCTTCCATCTGTTCCCAGCCGAGCACCAGATCCAGGCCACCGCCGAGCGGATCGGCGTCGAGCAGGAGGGTACGCAGCCGTGCCCGAGCGGCGGTGACGGCGAGGCCACCGGCGAGAATGCTGGCACCGGCTCCGCCCCGCCCACCGACCAGCGCGACCATCCGGGCCGAGACGGTGACCGCGCCCTCGACGCCGCATTCGGCGAACCGGTCCACCAGCCACGGCTCGGCCGCCGGCAACACGGCGACGTGCTCGGCACCGAGCAGGTCGGCCACCTGCCAACCGGACTCGACGTCGCCGGCCCGTCCCACCAGGACCAGCCCGGAACGCCGGGTAAGCCGCGCCCGCAGGCAGGGCTGCGCCTGGTCGCTGCCGACGAGAACCAACGGAGATGGCCGCCAGCGGGTGCGGGCGGCCGCCGGATCGGCGGCGACCTCCACCTCGACTCCGCCTGCGACAGCGAGCCGGAGCAGGTCGTCGAGCAGGTCACCGTCCGAGGTGACGACCAGCGGCAGGCGCCGGTCCGGTGGGACGGAGGTACGGGATGGCATCGCGGCCTCCAAGCGGTCGGCGCGGGTTCACTGCGTCGAACCCTGCCGCCGCTGCCGCCCCGAGCGCCGCCCCTGCCGGCTGGCCTGTGGACAACGAACCGCTCTGTGGACAACGCCCACAAGGGGCGTTGATCTGTTATGGGGACGGGCCGCACATCGCGCCTATCTCGACCGTCGCCAACCGTGGCGAAAGGTGACGCGCAACACGCATAATCGACGTCCTGTGCCGTCGGCAGAGAACGGCATCCCTCGCCGGATCGAGGTCATGACGCAGTCGCCAGATCATGAACATGCCCGTGTCGAGCCGAGACTGCGGGTCGGCCCCTGGCTGTTCGACCCACGTTCCCGCGCCCGGCAGTTGACGGCGCGCCCGGTTCCGCGGGCACTTCCGCCAGCGCCCGAGCCACCTGGCGGACCGGTCGTTCCGCCCCCGCCCATACGGTCGGCCGCCGTCACCGTCGAACCTGCCCACCGCGCTCCCGGTCGCATGTCGCACCGGCTGGTGCTGGCCGGCCTCGCGGCCGCCACGCTCGGGCTCATGCTCACTGTGCTGTGGCCGGCGACCGAGCCGCCGCCGGTCGCGGCCCCCGATGTGCCGTCGGACTGGGTACCTCCGCCTCCCGGCAGCCCCGGGTCCAACCTGGACGACGTTGCGTCCGCCGACGTGCCGTCGCCGTCGGCCGCGTCGTCCGTCGGCGGGGTCTCGTCCTCCCGACCACAGCTCAGCCGCAGGGCGACGCCGGCTCCTTCGCCCACCCGACCCGACTCGTCGACCGTGCCCGCCACACCAAGCACCGGCCCGAACCCCTCACCGAGCCGGCCAGCGAAACCGCCGTCGACCACTCGGCCGCCCCAGCCGGAGCACCTGACGCCTTTACCGGCATGGCGGGAGCGCGGGCTGCGATCGGTCAGCGGCGGCAGCGAAACCAGCATCGAGTTCGTCAACCTTCGCTCGCGATCGGTGATCGTGTACTGGTTGGACCACCAGGGCCAGCGGAGGCAGTACGCCGTGCTGCACCCGAGCGAGTCGCACCGGCAGCACACGTACGTCGGTCACCCCTGGGTGGTGACCGACCGCCGGGGCCGTGCGCTGGTCTGCTTCGAACCGAAGCGCACACCCGCCCGCGCCGTGATCGAATGACCGGGGTCTTTCCGGCCGTCCAACTGACCGGCTGCTTTCCCGAAGCACGCGGATTCGTGCTGCTCGACCCCGTGCGCCTGGACCAGCATCTCGGTGCGAGCAGCACGGGTCGCGACCTGCTGGAATTGTTCAGTACCACCGAGGCCGGTGACACCGTCGCCCGGGCGGGAATAGCGCTACCGCTGACGGGTGTGACTGCGGGGTACTACACCGTGCTGGTGCGACATGCCGCAGACCGTTCACCATGGCCCATTGCGGCCGTCTCCTCGCCGGGCTGGATCCTGGGGTCGAAGACCGGCTCGCTGTTGCTCTGCGGCCTCGGCTACCTCCGCCAATGGAGACCCGATCATTCGCACCACCGCCGCGTGGCGGTGCCACCCGGCTGGTACGAAACCGAAATCCGAGCGCACCCGCACGCCGAGGGGTCCGACGACGGTACGTACGAGTTCGTGCTGACCCCCACCCTGGCCCAACCCGCCTTCCGCGCCGATCCGACCCGACAGTTCGCGATCCTCTGACGCACGATCGGCTGGCCGGACCGGCGCCCGGGAGCGAAACGACCGGGTACCAAGCAGCATCCTCGGGCGGAGCGATCGCGCCTTGGACGTCGGCTTCCTCGGCGGCCCCGGTAATGGAGCGCTCACGGCACAAAGGGACGACCCCCGTCGGGGGGAGACGGGGGTCGTCGGAGGTTCGGCTCCGGGGGGGTCGAGCCGAACCCGCTCAGCGGTCACGGGGGGTGCAACCGCCGAGGGTCTGCCGGTGTACGAGATATGAATGCTCGTGCTGTGAACAAGTCTGCCTGAGCGGACCTGTGTACGTCGAGTGGTGTAGCCTCCACTCCCTGCGAAATCCTGTTCGTAGCGTGTGACCGCGGTCACTGTTCGCAGATGGGTGGGGGTCGGCCCGCAGGTCCGAGTGCTCTTCAGGCCCCGGGCACCCGCCGACCATAGACCATCGGGCTAGACTTTCGCGCCGTGGGCCGAAGTGCCGCTTTCTTCGATCTGGACAAGACCGTCATCGCCAAGTCGAGCGCCTTGGCGTTCGGCAGGCCGTTCTACCGGGACGGCCTGATCACTCGGCGTGACGTGGTCAAGTCGGCGTACGCGCAGCTGATGTTCCGGCTGGGCGGCACCGACGAGCAGACCATGGCCCGGACCCGCGACTATCTCGCCACGCTCTGCAAGGGGTGGCCGGTGGAGCAGGTCCGCCAGATCGTCGCGGAGACGCTGCACGAGCTGATCAACCCTTATGTGTACGCGGAGGCCGCCGCGCTGATCGAGGAGCATCAGGCCGCCGGTCGGGACGTGGTGCTGGTCTCCGCCTCGGGCGAGGAGATGGTCCGCCCCATCGGTGTGTTGCTCGGGGTGACCGACGTGATCGCCACCCGGATGGGCGTGGTCGACGGTCGGTACAGCGGCGAGGTCGAGTTCTACGCCGCCGGTCCCAGCAAGGTCGAGGCGGTCAGCGAACTCGCCACCGCCCGCGGCTACGACCTGGCCGACTCGTACGCCTACTCCGACTCGTACAGCGATCGCCCGTTGCTGGAGTGCGTGGGTCATCCTTCGGTGGTCAACCCGGACCGGCAGCTACGCCGCCTGGCGGTCGAGAACGCCTGGCCGGTGCTCGAGTTCCGGCACCCGGTACCGCTGGGTCGGCGACTGCGCGAGCGGCCCGCCGTTCCGGTCGCCGCGGCGGCGCTCGGCGTCGGTGTCGGGGTGGCGATCGGTATCGCCTGGTACGGCCGGCACCGCCGCACCCGCGCCGCCGCCTCGCCAGCCTGACCTGGCCGCCGGGGCACCGCGGCAGGACGAGCAGCCGGTACCTGGTCAGGCGGCCAGGATCTCGTCGCCGATCGCGGTGAGCTGGTCGGCGCCCACCTCGACGGCGGACATGTAGTGGCGGAGCCAGGATCGCAGGCCGTCCGGGGTGCCGGTGGCGAAGGCTCCGGCCGCACCCACGTACTCCGGCTCGCGTTCCCGGTGCCCGACATCGACGGCGAGCAGGCCACGGGGGTCGAATCCGGTGGAGAGCAACACGAGACGGGCCGCGCCCCGGGCCACCACGCCCGACGGGCCGGCGAACGGCCGCAGGTTGAGCAGTTCACCGTGCACGACGGCGGCCAGCACCAGCGGAGTGACCTGGGTGCCGCCGGCCACCAGCGTGGCCAGGGCGTCGAGCCGGGCGGCGACCACCGGGTCGTCGACCGGACGGCCCAGCTCGGCCTCGGCGACCACCTCGCGGGCGGCGAGCACGTGCAGCTTCGCCAGCGCCTGCCGAGGGGCCTTCGGCCAGAGTTCACTGAGCCCGGGCAGGGCGCCGGCCACCCGCAGCGCACCCTGGAGCACCGGTTCGGTGACGGTGCCGGCGCGTACCGTCTCCCGCTCGTGGTGGTGCCCCTCCAGCCCGGCGCTGGCCACCGCGGAGCGCAGGCTCACCTCGGCGGCGACCTGGCCGCCGTGGCGCCGCAGCGCCCGGTGGCCCAGTGCCCGGTCGAACCGGTCGCGGGCACGCTCCACGGCGGCGGTGATGTCGGCGAGGTCGAGCAGCGGCGCGAGCGGATCGGCGGTCACCCCGACACGTTAGCGACGATGCCGACGGCACCGGGCGGGAGTCACCGGCAACGCGATCCCCGCCACCCGCCCGCCCGGCGGGGACCGTCCGCCCAGGCCCGGCGAGGCCCGCCCGGCCCGGCGGGCCGTCCCCTGACGCGGCCGCGCCGGGAGGGACCGCAGTCGCGACATGCGGCATGTCGGGCTCTCACGTCGACGGGAAGGCCCGACATGCCGCAACCCGGGACAGCGACCTGCCGCAGCCCGGGACAGCGACCTGCCGCCACCCGGGACAGATCTGCTCTGCACCTCGGCGCGTGGGAGGGGCCGTTGAGCGACGGGCGCGTCGGGGATCGGTCGCCTCGCTCGGCCGCCGCGACTAACCTGCCCGGGAGAGACCCAGGTCACCCGAGCAACGAGGAGTCACCGCATGAGCGAGCGGCAGCGAGCGAATCATCAATGCAGCGCGCTGGTGCCTCAGGGCGGCACGAAGCGAAGCGGAGTGCCGGCATGAGCGAGGCATTGGCCAACCTGCTGAACGAGACGCGCCAGTTCCCGCCGCCGGCCGAACTCGCCACTGACGCCAACGTCACCGCTGACGCGTACGCCGAGGCGGAGGCCGACCGGCTCGCCTTCTGGGAGCGTCAGGCGGCCCGGCTGGCCTGGACCAAGCAGTGGGACCAGGTGCTGGACTGGTCCCGGCCGCCGTTCGCGAAGTGGTTCGTCGGCGGGCAGTTGAACGTGGCCTACAACTGCCTCGACCGGCACGTGGAGGCCGGCCGGGGCGACAAGGTGGCGATCCACTGGGAGGGCGAGCCCGGCGACAGCCGCACCATCACCTACGCCGACCTGCACAAGATGACCTGCCAGGCGGCGAACGCGCTCACCGACCTCGGGGTGACGGCCGGTGACCGGGTGGCGATCTACCTGCCGATGATCCCCGAGGCCGCGGTCGCGATGCTGGCCTGCGCCCGGATCGGCGCCACGCACAGCGTGGTCTTCGGCGGCTTCTCCGCCGACGCGCTCACCAACCGGATCCAGGACGCCTCGGCGAAGGTGGTCATCACCGCCGACGGCGGGTACCGGCGCGGCAAGCCCTCCGCGCTCAAGCCGACCGTCGACGAGGCGGTGGCGAACTGTCCGTCGGTCGAGCACGTCCTGGTGGTCCGGCGTACCGGCGAGGACGTCGGCTGGTCCGAGCGGGACCACTGGTGGCACGAGACGGTGGAGCAGGCGTCGGCCGAGCACACCGCGCAGTCGTTCGACTCCGAGCACCCACTGTTCATCCTCTACACCAGCGGCACCACCGCCCGCCCGAAGGGCATCCTGCACACCACCGGCGGTTACCTGACCCAGGCGGCGTACACCTCGTACGCGGTCTTCGACCTGAAGCCGGACTCCGACGTCTACTGGTGCACGGCGGACATCGGCTGGGTGACCGGTCACTCCTACATCGTCTACGGCCCGCTCTCCAACGGCGTGACCCAGGTGATGTACGAGGGCACCCCGGACACTCCGCACAAGGGCCGCTTCTGGGAGATCGTCGACCGGTACCGGGTGACCATTCTCTACACCGCGCCGACGCTGATCCGCACGATGATGAAGTGGGGTGAGGAGATTCCGGCCGAGTACAACCTCTTCTCGCTGCGGCTGCTCGGTAGTGTCGGCGAGCCCATCAACCCCGAGGCCTGGATGTGGTACAGGCAGCACGTCGGGCGAGGTGAGCTGCCCATCGTGGACACCTGGTGGCAGACCGAGACCGGCAGCATGATGATCTCGCCGCTGCCGGGCGTGACCGCCGCCAAGCCGGGTTCGGCGATGACCCCGCTGCCGGGCGTCGTCGCGGACGTGGTGGACGACCAGGGTCAGTCGGTGCCCAACGGCGGTGGCGGTTACCTCGTGCTGCGCGAGCCGTGGCCGTCGATGCTGCGCACCATCTGGGGCGACGACAACCGGTTCATCGAGACGTACTGGTCGCGGTTCGGTGCGGGTGCCACTGGCGACGCCAACGACCCGTGGATCTACTTCGCCGGTGACGGCGCGAAGAAGGACGACGACGGGCACGTCTGGCTGCTCGGCCGGGTCGACGACGTGATGCTGGTGTCGGGGCACAACATCTCCACCACTGAGGTGGAGTCGGCGCTGGTCTCGCACCCGTCGGTGGCGGAGGCGGCGGTGGTCGGCGCGACCGACCCGACCACCGGGCAGGCGATCGTCGCGTTCGCCATCCCCCGGGGCAGCACCGAGATCTCCGGCGAGGCGGGCGAGCAACTCATCGCAGAGCTGCGCAACCACGTGGCGAAGACGCTCGGCCCGATCGCCAAGCCCCGGCAGATCATGCTGGTGCCGGAGTTGCCGAAGACCCGCTCCGGCAAGATCATGCGGCGGTTGCTGCGGGACGTGGCGGAGAACCGCTCGCTGGGCGACGTGACCACGTTGCAGGATTCGTCCGTGATGGACCTGATCGCCTCCGGCATGAGCGGCGGCAAGTCCGACGAGGACTGACGACAGGCGTACGACCCGAAGGGTGGCGGTCCGGCATCGGGCCGCCACCCTTCGTCATGTCGAGGTACGCCGCAACCGGATCGAGATGTGACAGTGAAAACGCCTGCCAACTAAAAGGTGCAACAAATTCGGCTGCGACTCTTCCCACCAGCCCCAGTAGTCCCTAGGTTCACCACTGGCCCCATTCACGGGGGCCGTTTTCGCCGGCCCGCAACCCCCGACGGGCCGGTTCCCTCAATCCGGAGGTACCACGTGCGGAAAGTCGCAGTGGGTCTGCTCGGACTCTCGTTGACGGCGACAGGACTGACGGTCGGCCCATCCGCCGCCGCAGCCGCGCCGCAGCCGGAGACCCCGGCAGCCGCCCCGTCCATCGCGGAGCCCGCCCACGCCGAACACGACCTACCGAACCCGCTGGAGGCCAAGCGCCGCGCCCTGCGTCAGGAGGGTCTCAGCGAGGTGCTGTCGGGCAGAGCCAAGGCCGAACGGATCAACGGCAGCACGGTGGTCAAGGTCGGCGAGCGGGCCGCCCGTGGCGGTGAGGCCGGTCGCAACGCCAAGGCCACCAAGCGCGGCCGGGGCCCCACCGAGAAGCAGTACGTCGAGCTGTCCCGGGAACAGACCGACCAGATCTTCGTGATCCTCGCCGAGTTCGGCAACGACCGGCACCCCAACTACCCCGACCAGGACACCGACCCGGAGATCCCCGGGCCGACGAAGTTCGACGGGCCACTGCACAACGAGATCCCCGAGCCGGACCGGTCGGTGGACAACTCCACCGTCTGGCAGGCGGACTACGACGCCGACCACTACCGCAAGCTCTACTTCGGCACCGAACCCGGTGACGAGTCGGTGAAGCAGTACTACGAGGCCCAGTCCTCGGGCCGGTACAGCGTCGACGGCGTGGTCACCGACTGGGTCAAGGTCCAGTACAACGAGGCCCGGTACGGCCGCTCCAGCGGCTACCCGTGCGACGGGATCGTCTGCAACAACGTCTGGGCGCTGGTGCGCGACGCCGCCAACCAGTGGGTCGGCGACCAGAAGGCCGCCGGGCGGACCGACGAGGAGATCGCCGCTGACGTGCGGGCGATGGACGAGTGGGACCGCTACGACCACGACGGTGACGGCGACTTCAACGAGCCGGACGGCTACATCGACCACTTCCAGATCGTGCATGCCGGTGGCGACATGGCCGACGGCGACCCGATCCAGGGCGAGGACGCCATCTGGAGCCACCGTTGGTACGCGTACGCCTCCGACCAGGGCCGCACCGGGCCGTCGAACTTCCCGGCGGGCGGTACCCAGATCGGCGACACCGGCGTCTGGATCGGTGACTACACCATCCAGCCGGAGAACGGCGGTCGCAGCGTCTTCTACCACGAGTACGCTCACGACCTCGGCCTGCCGGACGACTACAACGTCATCAGCGGGGGCGACAACAACAACGAGCACTGGACGCTGATGGCCCAGAGCCGGCTCGGCGCCAAGAACGACGGCGGTATCGGCGAGCGCGGCGGCGACCTCGGCGCCTGGAACAAGCTCCAGCTCGGCTGGCTCGACTACGAGGTGATCGTGGCCGGGCAGAAGCGGACGCTGACCCTCGGCCCGCAGGAGTACAACACCAAGAAGGCCCAGGCCGCCGTGGTGGTGCTCCCCGAGCGGGAGTACACCTTTGACAACGGCGCGCCGTTCGAGGGTGACAAGCAGTTCTTCTCCGGCAACGCGGACGACCTCAACAGCACCATGACCCGGACGTTCGACCTGGCCGGGAAGTCGTCGGCGACCCTGTCGATGAAGGGCCGCTACAGCATCGAGGCGGACTACGACTACCTCTTCTTCGAGACCTCGGTCGACGGCGGACAGACCTGGACGTCGCAGAACGGCACGGCCGACGGCGAGCCGCTGAAGGAGATCTCCCCCGGCCGGTTCGCGCTGGACGGCAGCTCCGACGACGAGTGGGTCGACATCGCGATCCCGCTGGACCAGGTGGCCGGGGAGAGCGTCGCGTTCCGGTTGCGCTACCAGACCGACGGCGGTGTCTCCGAGGGCGGCTTCTTCGGTGACGCGGTCACCCTCACCGCCGACGGCGAGACCGTCTTCACCGACGGTGCGGAGTCCGACGCGGACGGCTGGACGTTGGCCGGCGGGTTCGAGGTGGTCGAGGCAACGTACACGCGGAGCTTCGCGAACTACTACATCGCCGGCACCCGGCAGTACATCTCGTACGACAGGTACCTCAAGACCGGCCCCTACTTCTTCGGGTACGAGAACAGCAAGCCGGACTACGTGGACCACTACGCGTACCAGGAGGGGCTGCTGATCTCGTACTGGAACACCCGGTGGGCGGACAACGACACGTTCGCGCACCCGGGCGAGGGCCGGAACATGATCATCGATGCCCATCCGCGGCCGATCTACAACCTGACCGGGCAGCCCTGGCGGGCCCGCATCCAGGTCTACGACGCGCCGTTCGGCCTCAAGAAGGCGGACTCGTTCACGCTGCACCTGAACAGCCAGCCGCAGTACATCCGTGGGCAGGCCGCGCAGCCGCTGTTCGACGACACCAAGAAGTACTGGTTCCCGGAGCTGCCGAACCACGGCGTGAAGCTCCCGGCCACCGGCACCAGGATCAAGGTGCTGGAGCAGAAGGGGATCTACACCAAGGTCCGCTTCTCCTGATCCGCTGGACCGACGACGTGCTGCCCCGGGCGGACCACCCGCCCGGGGCAGCACGCTTCTCGGCACCGGCCTCGACCGGCAGGGAACCGCCGCGAGCCTGCTCGCGTCGTACCCTGATGCCCACCACCGACCGCATCCGAATGCCGGCGGCCTGCCTCGCCATGCTGCTGGCCCTGGCCGGTTGCGGCGAGTCGGACGGAGGCACAGTGACCGCCGACCAGAGCCCCACCCCAACCGGCAGCTCTCCAGCCGCCAGTCCCGACCGGTCGGACGGCGATGCCAGCGCGCAGCCTCCCGTCGGGCGTACCGGCAGCCCCCTGTCGCCCACCGAACCGCCGCTGATCGGCACCCCGACGGCACCGCCACGCCATCCCACCGAACTACGCAAGACCAACGTCCTGGCCGGCCGACTCAGCCAAGGCGGCAGCGGCCCCTGCTACACGCTGGTCACCGACGACGGCCGGGAGTACGCGTTGCACGGCACCGACAAGGGCACCTTCGCCACCGGATCCTGGGTACGGGTGACCACCGCTCCGGCTGCGGCCGAGGTGGACTGCGGCCCGGGAATCCCGCTCAGCATCCTCAAGATGAGCCCGGTCGGTTGACCGTCCGCGCCGTTCGGTCGGACCGGCCCTGGCATCCACACCGACGGCACGGACCGGCGGACGCAGCGACGACGCCGCCGGTCGTCGCCGGGTCCCGTCGCAGCCCGGTGATGATCGGCAGGACAGGGCCCTAGGCTGTCGGACATGACCGAGCAGCGTGACGAGGCCGTCGACGAGTCCTGCGTACTCACCGAGGGGCCGTGGACGCACCGGTTCGTGGGCGCCAACGGCAGCCGCTTCCACGTCGTGGAGGCCGGCACCGGGCCGATGGTGCTCTTCCTGCACGGCTTTCCCGAACACTGGTGGGCCTGGCACCGGATGCTGCCGGCGGTCGCCGACGCCGGTTTCCGCGCCGTCGCCATGGACCTGCGGGGCTACGGGGCCAGCGACAAACCACCCCGGGGGTACGACGGCTACACCCTCGCGGCCGACGTCGCCGGGTTGATCCGGGCGCTGGGCGAACGCTCGGCCACCCTGGTCGGCACCGGCGCCGGCGGCATGATCGCCTGGACCGTGGCGTCGTTCCACCCCAATCTGGTACGCCGCCTGGTGGTGCTCGGTGCCCCGCACCCGCTGCGGCTACGGGCCGCCATCTTCGCCGATCCACGCGGTCAGTTCGCCGCGTCGACCCCCGCGCTGAAGTTCCAGTTGCCCCGGTACGAACACCTCCTCACCCGCGACAACGGCCGCGTGGTGGAGGAGATGCTGCGCCGCTGGGGCGGCCACCGCTGGGTCACCGGCGCGGACTTCGCCGACTACGCGCGGCGTTACCGGGAGGCGATGCGGATCCCGCAGGCCGCGTTCTGCGCGCTGGAGGGCTACCGGTGGGCGTTCCGCTCGGTACTGCGGCTGCACGGCTACCGGTTCGTGAAGCTGATGCAGCGTCCGCTTTCCGCGCCCACCCTGCAACTGCACGGGGCGCGGGACGTGGCCGCGTTGCCGCGTACCGCCCAGGGCTCCGGGCGCTACGTCAGCGCACCGTACGAGTGGCGACTGCTCGACGAGGTCGGGCACTTTCCCCACCTGGAGACGCCGGAACTGGTGCTCGGTGAGGTTCTCCGCTGGGCGAAGTCCTGACCGGCTCGGACGGCCTCAGACCCGCTGCTCGCGTACGTCGGTGACCTCACCGGCGGGGGCCCACCCCTGGTAGACGCCGAAGTCGAACGCCTCCAGCCGCATCGCCTGCGCCACCGGCCAGCGTCCACCGGTGTACTCGACCCGCAGCCACCCGTCGTGCTCGGCCAGCACGATGAACGGCTGCCCCTTCCAGGTGCAGGTGGTGCGGACGTACGCCAGTTCCTCGATCTCGTTGGCCGGCACGACCCGGACGTGCCGGCCGGGTCGCACCTCGGTGAAACCCTCGGTCGCCTCCGGCTGGTACAGCCGAACCTCACCGCCGTCCGGGCTGGCCTGGAACTCCCGCCCGCGCCAGCGCGCCACGTAGCCGTCGCGCATCACCGCTCACCGACCTCCTGCCAGGAGAGCGTGTCGGCGTCGAGCACGGCGATCAGCCGCTCGGTGCCCGAGGCGTCGATGCACACCAGTTGGGCGCCGTGCGGCAGCCGGACGCTGTCCACCTTGAACTCGGCGAGCACCTCACTGCCGGAGCCGGGGGCGAAGCCGTTGCCCCGGAACGGGGGCCGTTCGATCACCCAGCCCTCCATCGCCCGCATGGCCGCCTCGTTCTGCCCGCCGTAGGGGATGCGGTACAGGCTCGGCCGGTACGCCGGCCACCGGAGCACGTAGATCTGTTCGGCGTCCACGGCGAAGGGCGACTCGGGATGGTTGAGGCCGAGCGCCTGGTAGAGGGCGGTCGGGGTGGTGAGATGCGCCAACTCGCTCGCCCGGTGGACGAATCCGGAGACCCGGTCGTAGCCCCGTTCCAGGTAGTAGCCGAGCTGGCTCGGGGCGATCGCCTTCTGCATCACGATCGGCCGGGCCAGATCACCCGACGGTGCCGCCTGCCGTGGACTGCTCGCCGGTGCCGGGGCCTCGACGGTCGGCTCGGGCTCGCCCTCGGCGTCGTCGCCGAGGCCGAGTTCGGCCGCCCAGTTGGCCAGCCCGACGATCTGCTCACCGGGCAGCTTCGCGCCCACCGGAGTGCCGGGGTTGACCGCGAACGACCACGAAGGGTCGGGCCACCTCCGGATCAGCTGGACGAAGCGGACCTGGACCGTCTCGGCCGCCGGATCGGTGTGGTCGGCGAGACGCTGTGGAGAGGTGTAGGCCACCACGAAGGTCTGCCCGTCCAGCTGCACGGCCGGCCAGACGAAGCCCGGGTCGCCGGGGCGGCTACCCGGGGCGGAGTCGGCCGCGACCGGCATGAGGACCCGGGCCAGCAGCAGCGTGGAGAGGAAGGTGTCGGTGCTGCCGGCCTCGGCGGCACCGTGGAGGTCGTCCTCCACCTCGTTGGCGGGCCGGAAGGGCGGACCGACGACGGGCGCGGTGACCGCGCCGGACGCGGCGTCGGGGACCGGCGGTTCGGCAGCCGCGGGCGCTTCCGTGGCCGGCGCGGTTGACGCGGGTGCCGAGGTCGGCGACGCCGTTGACGGCGGTGCGGACACCGGGGTGAACAGCGAGGGCGTCTCCGTGACCGGGGCGGCCGTCGGGCGGGCGTCTGCCGGTGGTGCCGCAGCAGCGTCGGTGTCCGTCCGGGTCCGGCTGGGCGGTGCCGGGGTGGCCGTCGGAGCAGCGGCCGCCGGATCGGGCGTAACCGCCCGCCCTGGAACGGTCGGATCGGGCGTCACCGTCCGGACCGGAACGGTCGGCTCGGGCGGCGCTGTCGGCGCGGCCACGGTCGGCTCGGCTCCCGACACTGTCGGCTCCGGGCGGGGCGTCGGGAAGCGTACCGTCGGCTCCGGCTCGGCGGCTGCCGGCTCCGGTGCCGGCACGGGCGGGGTCGCCACCTCGGTGTCTTCAGGTGCCGGACGGGCAGGCGGTGGCTCCGCCTGGGGCCCGCTGCCGCCGTGCGGTGCCCCGCCGGGCTGACCCGGCTGACCGTTGGTCAGGGTGAGGTCGCGGGCCTCGATGATGGTGCCCTCTATGACGATCGGAGTGAATCCGCGGCGCGGCGCGGGCGGCGCGGAGACCGGCTCGGCCGCCGAGGTCGGCTCTTCCTCGACCGGCTGGCGCCGGGGTAGCGCCTGGGTCGGGTCACCGCCGCCGGCGGTCGGATCACCGCCGCCCGGTGCCGCCCAGCCCGCGGGGGTACTCACCCGCAGCGGCCGGACCGGCCCGTCGGGCGGCGGCAGCGGTTGGGTTGCCTCCTCGTTCGGGACGGGTTGCGTCCGGGCGGTGGCCTGGTCGTTCTCGCTGAACACGAAGGCGCGGGTCGGCCCGTCGGAGGGTGGTTCGCCGGCCGATCCGCGCCGGGGAAACGGCTGACCGCCCCGGAACCGGGACGGTGGCGCGGCGCGCTCGGCAAGGCGGTCACCGCGATGCGTCGAGCGACCGTTCGCGGGCTCGAAGAAGGAGCGCTGAGCCGGCGGCTCGGAACCGGCCGCACGTCCGTTGCTGGGCGTTCCGGGCCGCTCCGGCGCCATCGGCCATCCCGGCCCGGCGGAGGTCGGCTCCTCGTTCCGGCCCGGCGACGGCCGCCGTGGCGGCATGTCGTCTCTGCTGGGGCCATCCGGCCGGACCCCGCGGAGATCACCCGGCAGCCGGGGGCCGGCCGCACCGGCACGACCCGTCCCGCTGCTGTCGGGTCGAGCCGGGCGGGGCGGGGCGGGTGCCCGCTCGGCGGGCTCCGGTCGGTGCGGACCGCCGACCGTGCCCGACGCCACCGACGGCACCTCGGGCACATGGAAGGCCGCCGGCACCACCGGCGGCGCCGGGGAGAGCTGTGTCGGCCGGACCGGGCCCGGTTGTCGCGGTGGGGACGGCGGGTTCGGCGCTGCCGGGGCGGGTGCCGCCGAGGCGGCGTCGCGAGCCCGGTTCAGCGCCTCCACGCGTTCCAAGCGGGCGCGAGCGCCTACCGTACGGCCGGGTAGCCGGACGTCACCTCGGGAGAGCTGGGAGACGTACCAGGCGGGCAGGTAGCCCTCGATGGGCAGACCCGGGTTCACCGCCAGCCACCACTCGTGGTTCGGCCAGCTCGTGGCGAGTTCGGCGTAGCCGGTGCGTCGGCTGGGGCCGGCGTGCTCGCCGAGGCAGGCCCGCATCGCCTCGGCGGAGGTGAACGCCAGCACGTGCGTCCGGCCGCCGGTCGTCCAGGTGCCCCAGCCCACCGGTGTGTGCCCTGCGGCCGCTTGGGCGGAGACCGGCAACAGCAGCTCGACACCGGACAGGATGCGGAAGTAAAGCTGCTGGTCATTGCCGTGCAGCGCGTCGCGCATCGCCGCCTCGGCCCCGGTGGCCGGCTCCCAGTCGGTCACGGCCACCCCTCCTCCCGGGCACAGGCCATAGGTATCGGGTACAACCTACAAGGTGATCACAAGATCACAATGCCAGGCTGGCGGTGGCCCGCCCGGTTGACCAGCTACCGATAACATTCCGTTCCGTTATCGACACGATACGGAGGCGGTCGATGTACCGGGTACCAGGTGCGCGGTGGCACCGGCGGGGTGCTCGACGCCTGCCGTACCTGCTCCTGGCGGGACTGGTCGCAGCCCTGCTGGCCGGCCCGGTGACGCCGGGCGCGGTGACGCCGGCCCGCGCCGCGCCGGGATGTGCGTCGCCTCCGGCACCGGCCCGGCCGGTCGCCGCGACCCCGTGGGCCCAGCAACGGTACGCCCCGGAGCGCCTCGCTCGGCTGGCCACCGGCGCCGGAGTGACCGTGGCGGTGGTCGATTCGGGCGTGGACCGACGGCATCCCCAGCTGGCCGGGCGGGTGCTCGCCGGCACCGACCTGCTCGATGCCGGCGGCGACGGTGGCCTCGACTGTGTCGGTCACGGCACCGGCGTGGCGAGCATCATCGCCGCCACGCCACGCGACGGGAGCAGCTTCCATGGGTTGGCGCCGAAGGCCCGGATCCTGCCGGTCCGGGTCAGTGAGCAGCAGGTCGTGGACGGACGCGGGACGGGCCGCACGGCAGCGCCCGGCGACCTCGGCCGGGCCATCCGCTGGGCGGTCGACCAGGGCGCCACCGTGGTCAACCTTTCCGTGGTGCTCTACGCCGACCATCCCACGGTCCGCGCGGCGGTCGGGTACGCGCTCAGCCGGGACGTGGTCGTGGTGGCTGCCGCCGGCAACCTGTCCGGTGGCGGCGAACGCCGCCCGTATCCGGCCACCTACGACGGGGTGCTCGGGGTCGGTGCAATCGGCGCGGACGGGGCGCGGGCCGACTTCTCGGAGACCGGCGACCACGTGGATCTCGTCGCTCCCGGTGTCGATGTGCTGATCGCCGCCCCCGGACGCGGTCACCGCAGCGCCGACGGAACCAGTTACGCGGTGCCCTTCGTCGCCGCCACCGCCGCCCTGCTACGCCAGTACCGCCCGGACCTCAGCGCGGTCGAGGTGGCTCGGCGGATCGTCGCCACCGCCGATCCGGCGCCCGGCGACGGGTACGGCGCGGGAGTGCTCAATCCGTACCGGGCGGTGACCGAGGCCGGATCGGTGCCGGGGCACGCGCGGCCGGCGGCCGGGCTGGTCGACGATCGACCCGATCCGACGTTGCTGGCGCAGCAGGACCGTCGGAGCGACGCGTGGCGCCGCGCACTGCTGCTGACCGGGGTGGGGGTGCCGATGGTGGCTGCCGTCGTGCTGGCCGCGGCGGTGTTGCCCCGAGGGGTACGCAGACGATGGCGTCCGGCCCACCATGACCACGACGCGGGGTGACGCCGATCCGCGCCACCCCGCGACCCGTGCGGGTTCACTGGAAGAGGCTGGTGTTCCGCTTCTCGGTGTCGAGATAGTCGGCCGCGGACTCGTCCACCGCGAGCTTGATGTCGCGCAGCATCACCTGGAGATCCTGCGAGGCGTTACGCCACCGGGCCTGCCGCTGTTCGTAGGCCTGCTGGGCCGCGCCGGACCAGCTGGCGACCAGCGGCGCCGCGTCGCGCTCCAACTGGCCGAGTTGGGCGTCCAGTGTGTTCAACGCCCGTTGGATGTCCGCGCTGGCCTGTTGCAGCGCAGCGAAGTTGACGACCAGCACACCGTGCTCCATCGGATTCTTCTCCCTGGGGTCGTGGGCTAGAGCGGCAGTTGGATGCCGCCTCGGTTGGTGGCAGCCACCCGGGCGGCCGCCTCGGCGTCCGACGCGTCGTACCGCGTGCCGGCGGCACGGATCGCACCCGCCGTCTCCCGCAGCGCCTGCTGCAACCCGGCCTGGTCCTCCGCCCACTTCCGTTTGACCTGCTCGAACGACCGGCCACCAGCCCCGCGCCAGGCCTGCTGAAGGATCTCCAGCTGGACCAGCAGTCCACTGAGCATCGACTGCAACGACTGGTCGGTCTGCTCGAACTTCGCCGCGGTCTGCTGCATCACCGCGGCCTCTGCCTGGGTCTGGGACACCTTGGACGTCACCTCGTCTCTCGATCGTGGCTGGCCCTGCGGCGGAAACGCACCACCCACGACGCCGGAGGGCGAGCACGACGCGGGATGGGCCAACGAGAACTCGTCGCTGAGAGTAGCGACACGATCGCGGTCTTGCTACCCCTCGGCGTTCCCCTGTGGACAACGCGATCGCTCGCCGGTGATTACGATGGGCGGCGGCAATGTCGCGATGGGTGACCGGTTTCGGGGGAGGTGTGATGGCGGTGACCCTCACTCCCACCCGCCCGGATGCGGCTGTCCTCCATGGCCCGAGCGATCTGTCTGCCGGCCCCGAGCCTCGGATCCGCCCCACCGGAGCACGACGACGCACCGGCCGCCGGAAGCGGGTCGCTCGGCTTCGGTCGGGGCAGATCGTCGCGACCCAGGTCGTGGTGGCGACGCTCGTCGTCGTACCGGGCCGGGGTTCCCTGGCGACGGTTGCCGGGACACTGGTGGCGGCCGCGCTGCTCGCCGTGACCTGGTGCCGGGTTCGCCGGCGATGGTTGCACGAGTGGCTGGTCATCGGCGTCGGCTATCTGGCCCGACGGCGGGCGACCAGAGCCCGTTCCGGTCCGACGGAGCTGCTCGGCCTGGTGGATCCGCACGCCGTGATCCGTCCCGTCGAGCTGGGCGACGGTACGGCCTCGGTGCTGGACGACCCGGCCGGCCTGGTGGCTCTGCTGGAGATCGGCGACCCGGCCGACCTGCTCGGTGACGGCGAACTGTCACTACCGTCACCCGCGTCGCTGCTCCCGGTCGAGACCGACCAGGTACCACCCGTACGCGTACAACTTCTCCTGACCGGCACGCCGGCACCGGCGGTCGGTGCCGGCGGCGGCGCGGCGGCCGTCTCCTACCGTCAGCTCACCGACGGGCAGCTGGCCGGCCGGGAGCGGGCGGTGCTGGCGGTGCGGGTATCGCGGACGCGGGGCTGGCCGGAGGAGGCGCTGCGGCACGCCCTCGCGGGCACCGTCCGGCGCATCGTCCGGCGGCTCCGACCGGTGACCGTGCGACCGATGGGCGAGCAGCCGATCCGGCGGATGCTCGCCGAGTTCGCCCACCACGACGGACGTCCGGTGCGGGAGTCCTGGCAGGCGGTCCGATGCGGCGGCCTGCTGCAGACCACCTTCCGGTTGAGCCGGTGGCCGGGCGGGAACGCGGCCACGCTCGTGCCCCGGCTGTGGGAACTGCCGGCGACGGCGATCACGGTGGCGCTGCACACCGGGACGGAGCGGCCGGCGGCCACCGTTCTGCTCGTCCGGCTCGCCGCGGCGACGCCCGCCGAGCTCTCCGCGGCGGCCCGGCAGTTGCGGCGGACGGTGGCCGCCGACGGCGCGACGGTGCAGCGGCTCGACGGCGGGCAGTTGGGCGGGCTCGCCGGAACGCTGCCGTTGGCCCTGCCCGGGGTGCCGCTGACCGGGAAACCGGAGCGCGAGGTGCCGATCGGCAGCGAGGACCTGGCGCGAGAGCTGCCGTTCGGTGCCGCCGGGCTGATGCTCGGCGTCAACCGGCGCGGCCACGCCGTCACCGTCCGGCTGTTCCGGCCGGAGAGCACCCGACTGATGCTCGTCGGCGGGGTACCCGCCGCCCAACTGGTCGTGGTGCGCGCGATGGCACTCGGCGCCCGGGTCATCGTGCAGACCGCCCGGCCACACGCCTGGGAGCGGTTCGTCCGGGGCGTCGGCTGGCCGGGCGGGCCGGTTCGGCTGACACCACCGGACCGCCCGGTGGCCGGGGAACCCGGCACACCACTGACCCCGGTGCTCGTGGTGCTGGACGCGCCAGCGCCGGCCGGTCCCCGGCCGGGCACCGCCTGGCACACCACGCTGCTGGTCCGCGACGTGCTGACCCCGGCCGACGCGGACGCGTTGGGCCGGGCCGACCTGGCGGTGTTCCAGCCGCTCAGCCCGGCGGAAGCCACCGTCGCCGGCAACGCGCTGGGGCTCGGCGACGCGGCGAAGCTGCTGACCCGGATCCGGCACGACATGGTCGCCGTGGTCAACCGGCGGGCCCTGCGTTGGGCACTGCTCGCCTGCACCGCGATCGAGGCGCAGCTCATCGACGCCCGGCCCGCCGCCGAACCGGATGATCTCGCGGGTTCCGCCCACGCGTCCGCCGTGGCACCATGCCCGCCATGGGTTTTCTGAAAGGTCTACTGATCCGGGTCGGCGCCACGGCGGTGGCCTTCTGGCTGGCCACACTGCTTATTCCCGGTATCTCGCTCGACACGGAATCGGTCTCCGAGACGATCCTGACCCTGATCCTCGTCGCGGTCATCTTCGGGGTCGTCAACGGGGTACTCCAGCCGATCATCAAGACCGTCGGCTGTGGTTTCTACCTGTTCACCCTCGGCCTGATCGCGCTGGTGGTCAACGGCCTGCTCTTCCTGCTCACCGGCTGGATCGCGGATCAGGCTGGGCTGCCCTTCGACGTCGACGGCTTCTGGCCGGCCGCGGTACTGGGGGCGCTCTTCGTCGGTGTCGTCACCTGGATCCTCGGTGCCATCCTCGACCGCGACTGACCGCCCTCTCGGCACCGCTCGCGCCCGGCCGGCGGCCCCCCCAACGGTGACCGCCGGCCGGGCGCGAGCGGCGGCCATATCCCGGGAATTGGCTGCCGAAACGCCCAGGGTGAGGCACTAGCTTCGGCGGCGTGTTCACTCTCGCCCGCGATGACGGCTACACGATCAGCACGGATCCCGCCCGGCTCGATCTGGATCTCGTGCACACCTGGCTCAGCCGGGACGCGTACTGGGCGCTCGGGCGGGACCGGGAGACAGTGACGCGGGCGTTCGCCGGATCCGTCGGGTTCGGCGTGTACCGGCCGGCGGACGGCCGGCAGGTCGCCGTCGCCCGGGTCATCACCGACCGGGCCACCTTCGCCTACCTCTGCGACGTCTACGTCGACCGGGCCGAACGGGGCCGGGGGCTGGGCACCTGGCTGGCCGGCGCGGTCCGTGACCATCTGGCCGAGCTTGGCGTACGCCGGATCCTGCTGGCCACCAACGACGCCCACGGGGTGTACGCGAAGGTCGGCTTCGGCGGGGTACGCGCCGACCGGTGGATGGAGTTCGACCAGCGCGACCAGGTCGTGAGCCCGCTCACCAGCAAGGATCGACAGCCCAGTACGCCCCTTACGGTGGAGCCGTGACGTCGCTCCGCCTCGGATACCTCTACGGACTAGGTGCGTACCTGCTGTGGGGGTTCTTCCCGCTCTACTTCAAGCTGCTGCGGCCGGCCGGTCCGCTGGAGATCCTGGCCCACCGGGTGGTGTGGTCCGTCGCCTTCGTCGCGCTGCTGCTCGTCGCGCTGCGCAACATCGGCTTCCTGCGGGCGTTGCTGCGCCGGCCCCGGGCCCTCGCGGGGATCGGTGCCGCCGCCACGCTGATCGCGGTCAACTGGTTCACCTACATCTACGGCGTCAACTCCGACCGGGTGGTGGAAACCGCCCTCGGCTACTTCATCAACCCGTTGGTGGTGGTCCTGCTCGGGGTGCTGGTACTCCGCGAGCGGCTGCGCCCGGCACAGTGGGTGGCGCTCGGCGTCGGCGCCCTGGCCGTGGCCGTGCTCACCGTCGACTACGGCCGGCTGCCGTACCTCGCGCTCATCCTGGCGTTCACCTTCGGCGGGTACAGCCTGGTGAAGAAGCGCCTGGGCCTGCCTGCGGCCGAGGGCCTGTTCGTCGAGTCGGCCGTGCTGTCGCTGCCCGCGCTGGGCTACCTCGGCTGGCTCGCCGCCACCGGTGACGCCGCGTTCGGCCACGTCTCGGTCGGGCACACGGCCCTGTTGGTGCTCGCCGGAGCGTTGACCGCCATTCCGCTGCTGCTCTTCGCCGGTGCCGCCAACCGGCTGCCACTGTCCGCCCTCGGCATGCTCCAGTACGTGGCGCCGATCCTCCAACTCGGCTGCGGTGTACTGATCTTCCACGAGCCGATGCCGCCGGCCCGGCTGGCCGGCTTCGCCCTGGTCTGGCTCGCCCTGATCGTCTTCACCGCCGACGCCGTACGTCAGGCGCGGCACACCCGCCGTCTGCGCCTGGACGGCACCGTGCCACCCACGCCGGCGGTCGCCACCAGTCGCTGAGGTCGCCGCCAGCGAGCAAGCTGAGGCGCGGTTCAGCGGACTTCGTAGGCGAGCACGGGAGTGCCGTCGGCACGGATCAGTTCCAGCCGGACCAGTTCGGCGTTGGTGAACCGGGTCGCTCCGGTGATCCGCAGGTCGTCGCCGGGCGCCGCCAGCCAGGAACCGATCTGCTCCTGCGAACCGTCCCCGGCGTGCGCCACCAGCCGGAAGGCGTTCGCCTTGCCGTACCCGGCCCGCTCGTCGTAGCCGCAGTGCATGGTGACCTCGGTGCCCCAGTTGGTGCCGGTCAGGCCGATCTCGGCGTGCACCGGCACCGTTCCGGCCACCGGTTGCATCTGCACCATCCGGACCTGTCCCGCCGGCCCGTTCGGCCCCTGCCCGGGCAGGATCGTGGCCACCCCGAGGCCGACCACCAGAGCGAACGCGGCGGCGGCCAGCCCGATGACCGCGTACCGCAGCCGGCTGGCCTGCCGCTCGCGGCGTCGGCGGTCCCGTGCGGCATTGAGCAGCTCGGGCACCCGGGGGTTCTCCGGCGGCGGCAGGAACTGTTCGAGGCTGGCCGGATCCAGCCGGCCGAGCAGACCGGGCAGCACGGCGATCTCAGAGACCGACTGCTGGCAGGCCGGGCAGTCGACGAGATGCCGTTCGTAGGCCACCCGGTCGGCGGGAGAGAGCGCGCCGAGCACGTACGCCCCGTCGTCGTAGGCGAACTCGCAACGGTTCATCCGGTCACCCCCATCTCGGCCAGGACCAGCCGTAGGGAGCGCAGCGCGTAATGGGTGCGGGACTTCACAGTGCCCGGCGGCACGCCCAGCCGGGAGGCCGCCTCGGAAACCGATCGACCCTGGTAGAAGCACTCCACCAGGACATCGCGGTGCGAGGGACTCAGCCGGTTGAGCGCCTCCGCGACCGTCCACGCCTCGACGGCCCGCTCGGTTTCGTCGACGACCTCCGGCGGCTCGGGAAGTTCGTCGGTGTAGACCTCGCCGACCCGGGTGGACCGCCGCCGCCAGGCGTCGATCGCGAGGTTACGAGCGGTGGTGAAGAGCCAGGCCCGTACCGAGCCGCGCCGGGGGTCGAGCGACTCCGGATGCCGCCAGGCCCGCAGCAGCGTCTCCTGCACCAGATCCTCGGCCCGCTGCCGGTCGCCGTTGACCAGCCGCAGCGCGTGCGCGTACAGCGCCTCGGCATGCTCGTCATGCAGGGCGCGCAGCAGGTGGGCGTCGTGGTCGCTGATGGTCTTCTCCTCGCTCTCGGCGCGAGCGGGCGCGGTGTTACGACCAGAGATACGTGCTGTCACGCCGAACGGTTCATTCCCAGCTCAACCTGGGATTCCCGGGAGTGGAGTTCATCGCTGGTTCACATCGACGCTGACCCGCGCTCACCGCGCCGCCCTAGCGTCCGGCGGGTACGCGTCGGTGACCTGCACCGACGTGCACCGACCCTCAGGAGGATCCTCCCCATGAGCGACCGTCCTCGGCTGCTCCCGCTGCTGGGCACCCCCCGCCACGGCAGCCGCGACGCCATGACCTGCCTATACCGCTGCGGCAACGCCTGTGACCACCCGGTACCCAACACCTCCGACAACGCGTACTTCGGTGACGTGGTGAACGCCGAGGTCAGCCGCCGCGGCGTGGTCCGCGCCGGGGCGGTCGGCGCCCTGGTGCTCGGTTTCGGCGGCGCTGCGGCCGGCGCGCTGGCCGGCGCGGCCCCCGCCGCCGCCGCGGCCCCGGTCCCCCCGGTGCCGCCGGCCGGTCAGCCGGCGACGGCCGGCCGTCGTCCGGGCAGCGGTGCCCTGAGCTTCAAGCCGATCCCGCCGAACACCCTCGACACGTTCGTCGTCCCGAACGGCTACGACCACGCCGTGGTCATCCGCTGGGGTGACCCGGTGGTGCCCGGTGCACCGGAGTTCAACCTGCGCCGGCAGACCCCCGCCGCACAGGCCAAGCAGTTCGGCTACAACAACGACTTCGTCGGCGTGCTTCCGCTGGACAAGCGCGGCAAGCGGGCACTGCTCGTGGTCAACCACGAGTACACCAACGAGGACCTGATGTTCCCCGGCTTCACCAGCCAGGACGCGCTCAGCGTCGAGCAGGTGAAGGTGGCGATGGCCGCACACGGCATGTCGGTGGTGGAGATCGAGCGGGTCGCCGGCACCGGCCAGTGGCAGGTCGTCGACTCCGGCCGTCGGCCGTACAACCGCCGCGTCGACGCGCTGAGCAGCAAGTTCGAGCTGACCGGCCCGGCCGCCGGCTCGTCGTTCCTGAAGACGGCCGCCGACCCGAAGGGCCGTACGGTCATCGGCACGCTCAACAACTGCGCCGGTGGGGTCACCCCCTGGGGCACGGTGCTCTCCGGTGAGGAGAACTTCAACCAGTACTTCGTCGGCGGCGACGCGGCACCGGAGTCGGAGAAGGCCCGGCTGGCGCGCTACGGGATCAGCACCACCGCCCGCTACCCCAGCGGCAGCCGCAAGTGGGACCGGGCCGCCGAACGCTTCGACCTCGCCAAGCACCCTAACGAGGCCAACCGGCACGGCTGGGTCGTGGAGATCGACCCGTTCGACCCGGAGAGCCGCCCGCGCAAGCACACCGCGCTCGGCCGGTTCAAGCACGAGGGCGCGAACGTCATCGTCGCGCGCAACGGGCACGTGGTCGCGTACATGGGCGACGACGAGCGCTTCGACTACCTGTACAAGTTCGTCTCGGACAAGAAGTTCATGAAGGGTGACTCCTGGGTCGCTCGCAAGCACAACCTGACGCTGCTGGAGTCGGGCACCCTCTACGTCGCCAAGCTCGACCAGACCAGCGCCGGTGAGATCGACGGCTCCGGCACCCTGCCCAGCGACGGCGCCTTCAACGGCCGGGGCCGCTGGATCAAGCTGGTCAGCGGCAACCGCTCCTACGTGGACGGGATGACCGCCGCCGAGGTGCTGACCTTCACCCGCATCGCCGCCGACAAGGCCGCGGCGACCAAGATGGACCGCCCCGAGGAGGTGGAGATCAGCCCACGCACCGGCAAGGTGTACGTGGCGCTGACCAACAACTCCAACCGCGGGGTCGGCAGCAACCCGGCACCGGACGAGGCCAACCCGCGTACCGCGAACCGGCACGGGCAGATCCTGGAGCTGGTCGAGGACCGGGGGGACAACACCTCCGACGCGTTCACGTGGTCGCTGCCGATCGTCTGCGGCGACCCGGCCGACCCGTCGACCTACTTCGCCGGGTACGACAAGACCAAGGTGTCGCCGATCTCCTGCCCGGACAACCTGCTCTTCGACCGGGCCGGCAACCTGTGGATCTCCACCGACGGCAACGCCCTGGGCAGCAACGACGGACTCTTCGCCACCCCCATCGAAGGACCGGAGAGGGGCCACCTGAAGCAGTTCCTGACGGTGCCGGTCGGCGCGGAGACCTGCGGCCCGTTCTTCACCGACGACGAGCGTTCGGTCTTCGTGGCCGTGCAGCACCCGGGTGAGATCACCGGTGCCACCATCGACAACCCGGCCTCCACCTGGCCGGACGGCGACTACGCCAAGCCGGGCGTGGTGGTTACCTGGCGGCTGGACGGCGGACCGGTCGGTAGCTGACCCCGCCCCGGCATCGCGCCGGCCGCCCATCCGACGGCCCTCTCCCCACCAGGGAGGGGGCCGTCTCGGCGGGCGACGAAGGTCAGTTGTCGGCGGCCAGGCCGTCGGCGATGGCACGGGCCGCGGTGAGCAGCTTCGCCCGGACCACCCGGGCGGAGGTCATCATCTCGCTGGCCGGCAGCGCGCAGGCCAGCACCGTCCGCCGTTCCATGTCCTTGTCCGGGCTCACCAGCACGGCGGCGCAGGCCACACCCTGCCGGAACTGGCCCAGCTCCAACTGCATCCCGCGTCGGTCGCCGGCCGTCAGGTCGGCCTCGAAGGCCTCAGGGGTGGTGAGGGTGGCGCTGGTGAACGGACGCATGCCGTACTCGCGCAGGTAGCGGTGGCGCTGCTCGGCGGTGAGCGTGGCGAGCAGGGCCTTGCCGAGCGCGGTCGCATGCGCGCCCTCGTCGAACCCGGGGACGAGATCCTCCAGGTACGGCGAGCGGTGTCCCTCCGCCACGGCGGTGATCGCCACCTGACCGCCCACGAACCGGCCCAGGAAGTGACTCCAGCCGGTCTCCAGGGCCGCCCGCCGCAGACTCTCCCCGATGGCCGGTGAGCCGCGGAAGGCGGCGACCAGTTCCCGGTAACGGTCGGCCACCTCCAGACCCACGATGTACGTGCCGTCCTCCCGACGGATCACATAGCCCTCGTAGGCGAGGGTGCGGACCAGGTGGTATGTGGTGGCCACGGTCAGCTCGCAGCGGCGGGCGATCTGTTTGACCGTCAGGCCCCGTGGGGCACGACCGACCGACTCAAGCACTCGAAGCGCGCGGGAGACACTTCGGATCAGGTCCGAAGGTTCCGCCAGGGGGTCACGCACAACCACCTCCGCCACCGGGGACTTACACCATATGAAAAAGCGGCCCGGCGCGAAACGCCTGATCGGGTGGATGATCCAAGGGTAATCGAATACGCGATGTGACGTACGCCGCACTTTCCGTCGCCGGGATGCGACTGGCGTAGGTTGGCCGCACCATGACCCGCATCGCCCCTCCACGCACCGCGGCGGCCGCCGCACGACCCGTCCGGGCCAGTGCGGTCGCGGTCACCGTCACGATCGTCTGTGTCCTGCCGGTCTTCCTGGTCGGCGGGCTCGCCGTGCAGCTGCGGGAGGAGTTGGGCTTCTCCCCCGCCGGTCTGGGACTCGTCGTGGCGGTCTACTTCGCTGTCGGTGCCCTCGCCTCGGTGCCGTCCGGCGCGATGGTCGAGCGGTGGGGTGCCGCAGTGGTGGCCCGGGCCGGCATCTTGGTGTCCGCCGGCGCCCTGCTGGCCGTGGCGGTGGCCGCCCGGTCGTATCCGGTGCTGGTCGGTCTGCTCGCCGTGGCCGGCACCGCGAACGCGCTCGGTCAACTGTCCAGCAACGCCCTGCTCGCCCGGCACGTCCCGCCCCGACGGCAGGGGCTCTCGTTCGGCGTCAAGCAGGCGGCCATTCCGGTCTCCACCCTGCTGGCCGGTGTGGCAGTACCCACCCTCGCGTTGACCGTCGGTTGGCGTTGGGCCTTCGTGGCGGCAGCCGGTGCGGCGCTGGCCGCGTTGCCGGCCGTACCCGCGCAGGGCGCCCCGACCGCACGGCGGCGCACCGGAAAGACCGGCGGCGCGAGCCCGGGCCTGGTCCTCGTCGGGGTGGCCGCGACGCTGGCCGCGGGCGCGGCGAACGCGCTCGGCACCTTCGTGGTCGACGCCTCGGTCGACCGGGGCCTCGGTCCGGGCATGGCCGGGCTCACCCTGACGCTCGGCAGCGCGGTCTGCGTCGCGGCCCGGATCGGCATCGGCTGGCTCGCCGACCGACGCACCGGCGGACACATCGCGGTGATCGCCGGTCTGCTGGTGGCCGGCGCGGTGGGGCTGGGCCTGCTCGCGGTGGCCGGCCCCGGGCCGTTGGTGGTCGGCGTGGTGCTCGGCTTCGGTCTCGGCTGGTCCTGGCCTGGGCTGATGAACTTCGCGGTGGTCCAACTGCACCCGCAGGCACCGGCCGCAGCCACCTCGATCACCCAGACCGGGGTGTACGCGGGCGGCTGTCTCGGCCCGCTCGCCCTCGGCCCCTTGGCCGCCGCGGCCGGCTATCCGGCGATGTGGCTCACGGCCGCCGTCGCCATGCTCGTCGCCGCCATCCTCATGCTCACCGCCACCCCGCTCCTCTCCACCCCCCGCTGACCCCCACGCCCACGCCCACTCCCCCGCCCCGAAGGTTGATCAAGAAGTTTGCGTCAGGATCCGCGCGGACAGCGACCAAAACCTCTTGATCACCCCGGCGGGGGTGGGGCCGGTGG
>NZ_JAGPXQ010000100.1:0-480 GCF_018070435.1 Micromonospora sp. C51
GCAAGTTGCTGCCGCACGGCGCCCCGGCCAACCAGTCGACGATCGAGTTGAACGACGAGCAGATCGCGAATGTGAAGGCGATCATCGCGGCGACGAAGAAGGCCGGCATGGACGAGCGGGCCGCGGTCGTGTCGATCGCCACCGCCCTGCAGGAGTCGAAGCTGGAGAACCTGGGTCACCTCGGTGACCGCAACGACCACGACTCCCAAGGCCTGTTCCAGCAGCGCCCGTCGTCGGGCTGGGGCACGGTGGAGCAGATCACCGACCCCGAATACTCGACCCTGGCGTTCCTGAAGGGCCTCAAGCAGGTCGACGGCTGGCAGGACATGCCCCTGACCCAGGCCGCGCAGACCGTGCAGGTGTCGGCCTACCCCGACCACTACGCCCAGTGGGAACAGCAGGCCGCCGACCTCGTCGCCCAGCACTGGACCAGCTGACCCCCACCACGGTCAGACAACAACCGAAGACATTCCTCCACAG
>NZ_JAGPXQ010000101.1:0-420 GCF_018070435.1 Micromonospora sp. C51
CAGCTTGACTGGTGCGACGTTGCCGGCTGGTGGGAGTTGCACGTTCTCGGTGGATGTCACCGGTACGACCAGTGGCACGAAGGTCAACACGAGCAGTCCGGTGGACTCGAACGAGAGCGGCCCGGGTGCCGTCGCGTCGGCGAGCGTCACGGTTGCCGTCGCCACACCACCGACGATCTCCAAAGCCTTCGGGGCCACGACCATCGCCGCCGACGAGACGACATCGCTGAGCTTCACCCTCAGCAACCCCAACCCGAGTACGCCGCTGACCGGGGTCGGTTTTTCTGACGCGCTACCCGCCGGGCTGGTGGTGGCCACGCCGAATGGTCTGACTGGTTCGTGCGGTGGTGGCACGATCGCTGCGACGGCCGGTGGTGGCAGCATCAGCTTGACTGGTGCGACGTTGCCGGCTGGTGGGAG
>NZ_JAGPXQ010000102.1:0-412 GCF_018070435.1 Micromonospora sp. C51
TCAACTGGAAGGCGTAGAGCAGAAAAGCGATCAAGGTGGACACCTCGATCAGGCCACGCTCGGCCCGCGCCCGGCTGGCAGAGGGCACCGGCGCGGAGGCCCTGCACCGGCTCTGCGCCGAGTACTTCGACCTGGGCGACCTGCTCTCACTGGTATTCGCCGAGCCGCAACTGGTCACCGACCCCGCCTGGGCCACAGGTGTCTGCGACGACGACTTCCACGCTCTGGTGGCCAGGGGGCACGCCGACGGCAGCATCGATCCGGCGCTGCCCGCCACCTGGTTGCAGTCCGTGCTCTGGGCACAGCTCTACGCGGGCTGGAGCTACCTGGCCGAACACGACGTGTCCCGCCACGAGGTGCTCGGCCTGGTCACCCGGACCGTCGCCGGCGCCGTCACCCCCCGCCCCTAACT
>NZ_JAGPXQ010000103.1:0-411 GCF_018070435.1 Micromonospora sp. C51
GGTCGGCGGCCTGCTGTTCCCACTGGGCGTAGTGGTCCGGGTAGGCCGACACCTGCACCGTCTGCGCGGCCTGGGTCAGCGGCATGTCCTGCCAGCCGTCGACCTGCTTCAACCCCTTCAGGAACGCCAGGGTCGAGTATTCGGGGTCGGTGATCTGCTCCACCGTGCCCCAGCCCGACGACGGGCGCTGCTGGAACAGGCCCTGCGAGTCGTGGTCGTTGCGGTCACCGAGGTGACCCAGGTTCTCCAGCTTCGACTCCTGCAGGGCGGTGGCGATCGACACCACCGCGGCCCGCTCGTCCATGCCGGCCTTCTTCGTCGCCGCGATGATCGCCTTCACATTCGCGATCTGCTCGTCGTTCAACTCGATCGTCGACTGGTTGGCCGGGGCGCCGTGCGGCAGCAACTTGC
>NZ_JAGPXQ010000104.1:0-406 GCF_018070435.1 Micromonospora sp. C51
GCGGCGCCAGCGGGGCGCCAGCGGGGCGAGGCGGGGCGGCGCTGGGCGGCGCCAGCGGGGCGAGGCGGGGCGGCGCTGGGCGGCGCCAGCGGGGCGCCAGCGGGGCGAGGCTGGGCGGCGCCAGCGGGGCGAGGCTGGGCGGCGCTGGGCGGCGCCAGCGGGGCGCCAGCGGGGCGAGGCTGGGCGGCGCTGGGCGGCGCCAGCGGGGCGCCAGCGGGGCGCCAGCGGGGCGAGGCTGGGCGGCGCTGGGCGGCGCCAGCGGGGCGCCAGCGGGGCGAGGCTGGGCGGCGCTGGGCGGCGCCAGCGGCGGCGCCAGCGGGGCGAGGCTGGGCGGCGCTGGGCGGCGCCAGCGGGGCGAGGCTGGGCGGCGCTGGGCGGCGCCAGCGGGGCGCCAGCGGGGCGAGGC
>NZ_JAGPXQ010000105.1:0-388 GCF_018070435.1 Micromonospora sp. C51
GTCACCTACCACGACGGGCAGTACGACGTCTTCGCCCGCAGCCCCCGAGGCGTCGTCTACCAGAAAACCTGGCAAGGCACCTGGAGCGACTGGAAAAGCATCGGCGGCATCATCCAAGGCGGACTCGCCGCCGTCTACGCCAACGGCGAATACCACGTCTTCGGCATCAGCCCCAGCGGCCAACTCAGCCAGAACACCTGGCGAAACGGCAGCTGGCTCGGCTGGGAATCCCTCGGCGGCACCGTCGCCGGCACCCCCGCCGTCACCTACCACGACGGGCAGTACGACGTCTTCGCCCGCAGCCCCCGAGGCGTCGTCTACCAGAAAACCTGGCAAGGCACCTGGAGCGACTGGAAAAGCATCGGCGGCATCATCCAAGGCGGACTCG